>CALWJQ010000001.1 GCA_944381055.1 uncultured Clostridia bacterium
TCCTCCTGTTTTTGTAGTTGGACATTGTCCATTCTCCAAAAACCGAGTTCTTTCAGCCTTTCCCGCCCCTTTTTTGTCATTATTCGTCATTGCCTGGTCATGATTCCCCTGCATATCCTGCCAGAAATACAAAAACACGGAAAGCCCCGCTTCCCGTGTTTTTATGCATATCTGGCAATAATTATCCTGTCTTAGTAAACTGCGATGTGTCCGTCACACCGGGGTTCTGTACCTCCGGCCAGCGTTCCGTACTCCGTCCGCCAGATAATCTGGCCGCGCCCCATTCCGCCGGAATCTTTGACAATTTCGACTTCATGCCCGCGGGCACGGAGTCCCTCGACCAGTTCGGGGCTGGCACACGCTTCCAGCTGGATCTTCTTGCCGCTCGTCCACTGGAAACGCGGCGCGTCCAGGCATTCCTGCGGATTCATGCCATAATCAATGGCATTGACCAGCACCTGCAAATGCCCCTGCGGCTGCATGAAACCGCCCATGACGCCAAAGGGACCGACCGGCTGCCCGTTTTTGCACAAAAAGCCCGGGATGATGGTGTGGTACGCCTTTTTGCCCGGCCCCAGGCAGTTGTCCGACTTGGGATCGAGCGAAAACCCGCAGCCGCGGTCTTGCAAAGAAATACCGGTGCCCGGAATGACGATTCCCGAACCGAAGCCCTTGTAGTTGCTCTGAATGTACGAAATCATGTTGCCTTCGCCGTCTGCCGCACAAAGATAAACCGTGCCGCCGCAACGCGGATCGCCTGGCTGGGGATCGATCGCCATGTCCCCGATCAGGGCCCTGCGGCGCGCTGCATACTCGTCTGACAGCAGATCGGCAACGCGGGTCTGCATGGTCGCAGGATCGGATACATAGGTTTTTGCATCGGTAAAGGCCATCTTGAGCGCCTCGATCATTTTGTGGTACGTCTCCACGCTGTCGCGGTCTTCGGGCAGTTCCAAGCCCTTGAGGATATTCAGCGCCATGAGCACGGTAATGCCGTGGCCGTTGGGCGGGATCTCGAACACATCATAGCCTTTGTAGCGGGTACTGATGGGTTCGACCCATTCCGGATGCCATGTGGCAAAATCTTCTTCGCAGAAGTATCCGCCCGTTTTGCGCGAAAAATCGACGATCTTTTCCATCAGCGGCCCGCGGTAAAAGCTCTCGGCCCCTGTGCGGGCGATTTCCCGCAGCGTGCGCGCCATGTCAGGGCACTTCCACATTTCGCCGGCCGACGGCGCGTGCCCGTCAGGGGCAAAGGTCTCGCGCCAAGGGATAAATTCCGGGCCTTCCAGCTTGGTATACACATCAAAAGCGCGGCCCCATGCGCGCGCGACCGTCGGTGAAACCGGGTAGCCGTTTTCGGCGTACTGTGCGGCCGGCTCAAGTACCTCTGTCAGGGGAAGCCGGCCGAACCGGCGCGAAATTTCCGCCCACGCGCCCGGTGCTCCCGGAACCATGACCGGATCCCAGCCATGTGACGGCAGCTCATTCTTATAGCCTTTGGCCAGCATTTTTTCCAAAGAAATCCCCTGCGACGCGCGTCCGCTCGAATTAAGGCCATACAACTTGCCCTTGGACCAAATAAGGGCAAAAGCGTCGCCGCCGATACCGTTGGAGCACGGCTCGACTACCGGCATACAGGCCGCCGTGGCGACGGCAGCGTCAAAGGCGTTGCCGCCGCGGCGCAGGATATTGAGCCCCGCCTGCGCCGCCAGGGGAACCGACGTACAGACCATCCCCTGCGCGGCATAGGTCACCGTACGGCGGGACGGGTAACGCGTGCTGTGCGGATCATACTTCACAAATAACGCCTCCTTTTATTCTACATCAGCGCGCCCACGGCAATGCCGATCACGGCGCCGCTGGCAATGAAGACAATGGGATGCAGCTTTTTATATTTTTCGATGAGGAAAAAGGCCAGGAAGAAGATAATAAAGGCCGGGATATTGACGATGTCAAAGAATCCCGACGCCGAAAAGTCGAACATCGACACTTTGACAATACCCCAGCAGGCGTTGGCGATCAGGCCGCAGACAGCGGGGCGCAGGCCATAAAAGGCGGCATTGACCAGCTGGTTCTGACGGAACCGGTCAAGGGCTCGCGCCACGAAATAGGCGATGATAATCGTGGGCAGCACCAGTGCAAATGTTGCCAGCACAGAACCGGGGATTCCGGCCAGCGTAAAGCCGACGTAGGTTGCCATATTGACGCCGATGGGGCCGGGCGTCGATTCGGACACGGCGATCATATCAATGAGCTGCGCATGGGTATACCAGCCGGTCCGGTTGGAAATATCATACAAAAACGGCAGCGCGGCCAGACCTCCGCCGATGGTAAACAGGCCCGTCTTGAAAAACTCCCAGAAAAGCAACAAGTATGAAAATTCCATTATTTATCCTGCCCCCCTTCACGAGCCTTACGTAAACGTGTAGCAGCCAGGCCGCACAAAGCGGCGCCGACAACGTACCAGATGGGCGACAGCGAAAGAAAAACAGAGCACAGAAAAACAACGACAAAAATGACAAAGGTCAGCTTGTCGACAATGCCGGTTTTGAACATACTGAGCACGACGCCGAAAATCAAGGCAGCGACAACAACGCGGATGCCCCAGAAAGCGTTCTGGACAATCTCAAGATCCGCAAAGTTCTGCAAAAAGGCGGCGATGATCATAATAATCAGCAGCGAAGGCATGACGACGCCGACAGATGCCGCGACAGCACCCGACAGTTTTTTGACCTTGTTGCCCACCATAACCGCCATGTTGGTGGCGATGACGCCGGGTATGCACTGGCTGACGGCAAAAAAGTCCAGAAGCTCTTCTTTTGTCAGCCAGTTGTACTTGTTAATGGCTTCTTTTTCAAGCATGGGGATAATGGAGTACCCTCCGCCAAAGGTCAGCAGCCCCACGCGGAAAAAGGAAGCAAAAATGGTCCACAGTTCACGCAATGCAATCATCCTCTCTTGGTTTTGCGGCCCCCGCCGCGTATGGCTCCGGACGGCGTCCGGCGCTTTGACCATTATACCACAAACATCTGTATAAATCAGCCCTGAATCCCTAAAAAATATTGAAAAAACAAAAGTCTTTTTCCGCAGGAAAGAACGGTTTAAAACCGCGGCCTTTCTGGGAATACTATGGTCAGCATCCAGTTTTTTCAGGAGGACGCAATATGCTGAAGATCAAAAAAAGCTTTTCGCTGCTGCTTGCGCTGCTGTGTTTGTGCATGGCGACGCCGGGCGCCGCCGCGCCGGCAGGCATTTCGCCCGGGCCGGCTCCGTTTGCCTCACAGGTGTCAGGGCGGTTCCGCCGTGTACAGCGCCGTGAAACCAGGCAGTACCAAATCGCGCCTGCGCGCGGCTCCGGACGCAGCCAGGCCGAAATTCCCGCCGAATCTGCCCCCGTTTTGCAGGAAGCGCAGTTCACTGCATACGCCTACTGCGCCTGCACCCGGTGCTGCGGCCAATGGGCGCGCGGCATCACCGCCAGCGGCACGACGGCGACCGAAGGGCGGACCATTGCCGTCGACCCCGACGTCATTCCTCTCGGAACGCACGTCTATGTCAACGGCCGGGAATATATCGCCGAAGACACCGGTTCCGGCATCCGCGATCGTACCATTGACGTGTTTTTTGAAAGCCACCAGGAAGCGCTGCAATGGGGCAAACGGACCGTTACCGTCCAGTGGCCGGCCTGAGCCGGCCTGCAGGCGCAAAGCCCGCGGGATTATTTCCCGCGGGCTTTGCTTGTACTTTATTTCAGCAGGTGGCAGGCGGCAAAATGCCCGGGCGCACATTCGCGCATCTGGGGTTCTTCGGTGCGGCACCGTTCGGTCGCGTACGGGCAGCGGGTGTGGAACCGGCAGCCCGGGGGCACGTTGCCTGCCGAAGGGACCTCGCCCTTGAGAACGATGGGCTCGCGCTCTTCACGCCCCGCCAGCATCGGGATGGCCGACAAAAGCGCCTGCGTATACGGGTGCGCCGGGTGTCCGAACAGTTCTTCGGTTTCGCTCAGCTCGACAACGCGCCCCAGGTACATGACGGCGACACGGTCCGAGATATGTTCGACAACATTGAGCGCGTGCGAAATAAACAGGTAAGTCATGTCGGTGTAATGCTCTTTCAGATCCATCAGCAGGTTGATGATCTGCGACTGGATAGACACATCGAGCGCCGACACCGCCTCGTCGCACACCAAAAATTCCGGCTGCAAAGCGATGGCGCGCGCAATGGCGACGCGCTGCCGCTGTCCCCCCGAAAACTCGTGCGGGTACCGCGGCGCATAAGCCGGCGAAAGCCCCACCTGCGCCAGCAGCTCCCCCGTGCGTTCCAGCGCCTGCTTCTGATCCATCCCCATCTGAACGGTCAAAACCTCGCTCAACATCCGCCGGACGGTCTGGCGGGGGTTGAGCGACGAATACGGATCCTGGAACACGATTTGCAGCTTGCGCCGCAGGTCACGCAGCTCATCCCCCTTTAGTTCGAGGATATTCTGGCCGTTGTAGATGATTTTCCCCGCCGTCGGCTCATTGAGCCGCACAAGAGCGCGGCCGATGGTCGTCTTGCCGCATCCCGACTCGCCGACCAGCCCCAGCGTCTCGCCGCCGTGAATGGCCAGCGACACATCGTCGACCGCCTTGATATGGCCGACGGTCCGCTGTGCCAGGCCGGCTTTGATGGGAAAGTACACCTTCAGGTTTTCGATACTGCAAACGACGTTATTCTGCATGCTCACCACCCCTTAAAAAGCAGCTGACACGCCGCCCGTCTTTTTCGATTTCAGGCGGCGCCTTTTGCCGGCAAATTTCCATCGCATAGGGGCAGCGGGGGTGGAACCGGCACCCGCTGGGAAAACGCAGCGGGTTGGGCACCGCGCCCGAAATCGACTCCAGCCGCCCGCCGCGCTTGACTTTGATGCCGGGAATAGACAAAATAAGCAGCTGGGTGTACGGGTGCTGCGGGTCGCGGAAAATATCCTCGACGCTCCCCTCTTCGACGATTTTGCCCGCGTACATAACGGCGACGCGCTGCGCCAGCTGGGAAACGACGCCGAAGTCGTGGGTGATCAGGATGATGGACATGCCGCTTCCCTGCTGCAATTCGCGCAGAAGCTGCAAAATCTGCGCCTGGATAGTGACGTCGAGCGCCGTCGTCGGTTCGTCGGCGATGACGAGCGGAGCGCCGGCCGCCAGCGCAATGGCGATCATCACACGCTGGCGCAGCCCGCCCGACAGCTGGTGCGGATAAACCTTCAGCCGTTCTTCAGGGTTTGGTACGCCCACTTTGCGCAGCATTTCAACCGAACGCTCGTGCACCTCTTTCCTGCTCATGCCGGGATGGTGGCAGGTAAACACCTCGCCGATCTGGCGGTCGATGCGGTAGACCGGGTTGAGCGAGGTCATGGGCTCCTGAAAAATCATGGAAATGCCGCTGCCGCGCACCAGGCGGCGCTGTTCGCGATCCAGCGTCAGCAAATCCTTGCCGTCGAACCGCATGACGTCGGCTGTGACCGTGGCCGTATCGGCCAGAAGGCCAATCAGCGAAAGCGAGGTGACCGTTTTGCCGCAGCCGGACTCGCCGACCAGCGCCAGCGTCTCGCCCCGCTCGACGTCAAAAGACACGCCGTCGACCGAGCGCACGACGCCTTCCGGCGTCTGGAAGCTGGTACAAAGGTTTTTTACAATAAGCAATTTCTCTTCCTGCAAGCTTGTCACCTACTTTCTCAGTCTGGGGTCAAAGGCGTCGCGCAGCCCGTCGCCCACCCAGTTCATCGCCAAAACGGTCAGCGAAATGGCAATGCCGGGCACCGTCGTCAGGTAAGAGTGGGTTTGCAGATAATTGCGTCCCTGGTTGAGCATGACGCCCCAGTCGGGCAGCGTCGAATCGACGCCCATCCCCAGAAAGTTCAGGCTGGCCGCGGACAAAATGGCGTTGCCGACCGCCAGCGTCAGCTGGACAATGATGGGGCCCATGGCGTTGGGCAGGATATGGTTGAAAATGATGCGTGCGTTTTTGAATCCCGCCACGCGTGCCGACTCGACGTACTCCTGTTCCTTCAGCGCCAGCACCTGGCTGCGCGTCAGGCGGGCAAATCCCGGCCAGCCGATGATAGCCAGCGCCAGCACGACGTTTTTCTGGCTTGCGCCCAGGGCCGCCATGATCGCGATGGCGATGATCAGAAACGGGAAAGACAGCATAATGTCGGTAAAGCGCATCAGCAGCGAATCGAGCAGGCCGCCGAAATAGCCGCTGACACAGCCGATGACGACGCCGGCCGCCGCCGAAACGATGGCGACAATGGCGCCGGTCAGCATGGACGTGCGCCCGCCGTAGAGCAGGCGCGACCACAGATCCCTCCCGTAGTCGTCCGTGCCCAGCAGGTGGCCTTCCGATCCGGGCGGCAGCAGGTTTTCACTCGGATTCATATCGAGCACCGGGTCATAGCTTGTAAAAAGCGGGGCGCCCGCGCACAGCACGACAATCACGGCGAGCAGAACCAGTCCGACGACGGCGATTTTGTTTTTACAAAAGCTGCGCGCAATATCCTTCCAGTACGACGACGCAGACAGCGCCTCTTCGCCGATGACGCCGGCCGGCAGATCCTTTTTTTGTTCGTTGTTCATACCTGTCCCCCTTTACTTCTTTTCAAGGCGGATCTTCGGGTTGAGGCCGGCATAGCAGATGTCAACCAGAAGATTGATGAGCAGAAACAAGGTACACAGCATGAGCGTCGCCCCCTGGATCATGGGGTAATCGCGCTTGCCGATCGAGTTGACGATCAGGCGGCCCACGCCCGGCCACGCAAAGATGGTTTCGGTGACGACGGCGCCGCCCAAAAGCCCGCCGACTTCGGATCCGAAGACGGTGACGACGGGGATCAGGGCGTTTTTCATGGCGTGCCCCAGGATGACGATCTTTTCTTTCAGCCCTTTGCTGCGGGCAAAGCGGATATAGTCCTGCCCCAGCACGTCGAGCATACTCGAACGGATCATGCGCGTCTGGGTTGCCGCCAGGCCGAGCCCCAGTGAAATGGCAGGCAGCGCCATATGGCTCAGATATGTGCCCAGGCCTTCTTCAAGGTACCCGATACCCTTGCTGGGCAGCCAGCCCAGTTTAAGCGAAAAAACAATGATCAGCACCAGCGCAAACCAGAATTTGGGCAGCGACACGCCGATGGTCGCCAGGAAGGTCGAAATGTTGTCCCAAATGCTGTTGTGCTTGACCGCTGCCAGGATACCCAGCGGAATGGACACCAGCACCGATATAAGCATGGCGCAGAACGTCAGCTGCAAGGTTGCCGGCATACGGGCCATGATTTCTGAAAACACGTCCTGCCGTGTCACATACGATTCGCCCAGGTCGCCGGTCACAGCGCCCTTGACAAAATTGAGATAGCGCACAAAAAAGGGCTGATCAAGCCCCAGATCCTTCCGCACCATTTCATAGGTCTCAGGGCTGATGCTTTGCGATTCGCCGGCGCCCAGCATCAAAAACACCGGATCGCCGGGCGTCAGGTAAAGCAGCCCGAAAATCATGAACGAAATGATGAGAAGGGTGGGGATCATTTGCAGCAGCCTGCGGATGATATAAATGCGCATTGCTTTCCTCCTCCTGCACAGGGCCCCACGCCCCAAATATCTGTCTTAGAATAAACCGCGCCGGAGGGCCTTTGCCCTCCGGCGCGGCCTGCTAGGTTTTTTGCTTGGGTCCGCGGCTTATTCGCCGTCGACGCCGACGTTGCGGTAGTCGTTGCACAGGCTGTACCACAGGGTCGGGCTCTTTTCAAAATCGGTGACGCGCTTGTTCATGCCGATCTGCACATATTCGAAGTAGCCGCCCGCGTGGACTTTGTTTTCCAGTGCGCGCATGGCCGCTTCCTTCAAAATCTCTATGCGGGCGTCGTCGTCGATGGTGGCATAGCCTTCATCCAGCAGGGCGTCCAGCTCGGGATCGGGATAGAAGACGTTGTGCGAACCGCCCTGGCTGGTAACCGAGTGGAACAGCATGTTCATGCCGCCCACGACGCTGCCGCCGCCCATGACAAACAGCTCGGTGTTGCCCGACGCAATGTCGGCCGTCATGGTCGCCCATTCGGTCGGCTGCGCCGAAGCATCGATGCCGATGGTCTTCAGGTAAGTAGCGGCCATTTCGCCCAGCTTGACACGGTTCTGGTCATTGGTCGGGCACTTGATGGCAAACGAAAGCTTCTGCCCGTCCTTTTCATAAATGCCGTCGCTGCCTTTGGTCCAGCCGGCTTCTTCAAGCAGGCTCTGCGCCTTTTCGGGGTTGTACTCATACACGGCCTTCCACGCTTCGAGGTCTGCGCCCTCGAACTCGGGGGGCACGGCGCCGCCGTAAGAGTTGACGGCCAGCGTTGCGCCGAAGTCGTTGCCGAACAGGGTCTCGGTGATGGCCTCAAAGTCAATGGCCATGGAAATGGCCTGGCGCACCTTCAGATCCTGGAAAATTTCATTGGAGCAGTTGATGCCGATATAACGGTACCAGCCGACGCTGTTGGGGATGAGCTTCAGGTCTTCGTCCGAGGCCACGGCCTCGAGGTCGGTCGTCAGAATCTGCGGGACGATGTCCACTTCGCCGTTTTGCAGCGCAATGGCGGCGACCGCCTTGTCCGGGACAATTTCAATGACGACCTTGTCGACGTTGGGGGTGACGCGGTAGTCGGGGTTGGGGGTCAGGGTGACGCTGTCGTCCACCTTGTAGTCGGCAAAGATAAACGCGCCGGTGCCGACAGGCTGCTGGGTCAGGTCAAAGTCTTCTTCGATCGCCTTCATCGGGAAAATGAGGACGCCCGAAATCTCGTTGAGCAGAATAGCGCTCGGCTTTTTGGCGTGAACCGTAAAAGTGAAGTCGTCGGTCGCTTCGACCGATTCGATCAGGGGGTTCAGGTCGCCCCATTCGGTCGATGCGTTGGTTTCGTCCAGGACAAAATCAAAGACCGCCTTTACATCATGGGCCGTGACCTGCACCTTTTCATCAAACAGATCGTTGCCCTCGGTCTGCCAGTAAACATTTTCGCGGATCTTGAAAACCAGGGTCATGTCGTCGGTATATTCCCACGACTCGGCAATGGCCGGCACGTATTCCACGCCGTCCGCGGCGCCGGTGTTGGCCTCGATCAGCGCTTCGTAGACGTTGCCCAGCACATAGCGGTCGCCGTCCGAATTGGAAATCCACGGCGTCAGCGAGCCGATGGCGTAAGGGGACGCAATGGTCAGGACGCGCTCTTCGCCTTCGCTGCCGCTCTGGCTTTCGTTTCCTTCGCTGTTTGCAGGGTCTTCGCTTGTTTCACTGCTGTTGCAGCCGCCCATCGTCAGGCCGATCGCCAAAACCAGCGCCAGCAGCAGGGCCAGACTTCTCTTCTTCATTGTTTCCTCTCTTTCCGCCGCGCTCTGCGGCGCAGCTGTCGGTTTTCGATCCAATCAGCGCTTGTCGCTGAGAACTTCGCCGTCGATAATGGTCATCAGGCACTCGGTCAGGTTGCACAGCGGGTTGCCGTTGAAGACGGCAAAGTCGGCGTCCTTTCCGGCCTCGATGGATCCGATGCGATCCTGCAGGCCCATGACGGATGCGGGGCGGATGGTCAGGGCTTCAAGCGCGCCCTTTTCCGACATGCCGCTGCGGACAATGATGCCGGCATAAGTGGGCAGCCACTGGGTGTCCCAGCCGCCGTCCGCCGTCAGGCACACGGGCACGCCTGCTTTTTCCAAAACGCCGGGCGTCGTCTGCTTCAGCCCCCAGACTTCCATTTTGAGCGGCGTCAGAAGCAGCGGCCCAACCGTACAGGTCACTTTTTCGCGGACGAGCAGGTCGATGATTTTATAGCCTTCGGTTGCGTGTTCAAGTGCATAGTCAAGGTGGAATTCATTCGCCAGACGGATGGCTGTCGTTATGTCGTCGGCGCGGTGGCAATGGATGCGCGCGCGCATTTCGCCGCGCACGACGGGAACCAGAGCGTCAAGGCGGGCGTCAAACGCCGGATGTTCGCCGCGATCCTTTTTGTCGGCATATTCCAGCGCGCGGGTCAGCCAGTCGCGGGCAACGGCTGCCGTCCCCATACGCGTCAGGGGCTCTTTCCCGTTTAAACCGTAAATGCGTTTGGGGTTTTCGCCCAGGGCAAACTTCATCTGCTCGCTGCCGGGAATAAACATCTCTTCGGCAGTCGAACCGCGCAGCTTGAACGAACAGCCCTTGCCGCCGATGACATTGGCCGAACCGGGGCCGGTATAACAGGTGGTAAAGCCCGCGGCGCGCACCGGCTCAATGGCTTCGTCGAACGGGTTGAGCGCATCCAGCGCGCGGACGTTGGGGGTCACCGGCGTATGCATCTCGTTGTAATCCTGATGGCCCGGCATGGTTTCGCGGCCGTGCATGACGCACAGGTGGGTATGGCAGTCAATCAAACCCGGCGTGACGAAGCATCCTGTCACATCGATGACTTCGGTTCCCGCAGGGATCGCGAGGTTTTCACCGACATCGACTATCTTCCCTTCATCATACAGGACGACGCCTTTTTCATAGCGCTGTCCCGTCACCGTTATGATTGTGCCGTTTGTTAGTGCTTTCATGTTGCTTCACCTCTTCAATTTTTACTAAAATTTAAAAAATCTACTAATATTTTCTTGTTTTTAATTATAGCATCCGCCCGTCTGAATTGGAAGCCTTTCCTGCTTCACCTTGCCAAAAATATCCCACAAAATATCGGGATTCTTTTTATGCAAATTACACATTTTCCAACTTTGTCAATCGCTTAATCCTGACAAAACATCCTGATTTTCCGGGCACATGCAAAAAGCGCACGGCCGAAGCCGTGCGCTTTCACAGATGGGTTGTCTGTTACCGGAGCTCGTGCACAAAAATGCCGGACAGCAGTTTGGGCTCGAACCAGGTGCTCTTGGGGGGCATGATCTTGCCTGCATCGGCAATGGCGAACAGATCGCTCATGCTGGTCGGGCACATGGCAAAAGCGACCGCAGCGCCGCCGTTGACGCGTTTTTCCAGCTCTTTCAGGCCGCGGATGCCGCCGACAAAGTCGATGCGCTTGTCAACGCGCGGATCGCCGATGCCGAGAACCGGGCTGAGCAGGTTCTTTTGCAGGATGGCGACGTCAAGCTGCTCGACGACGTCGCCGGCGTCAAAGGTGCCGGGTTTGGCGGTCAGCAGGTACCACTGCCCGTCCAGATACATGCCGAAGGTGTGCTTCTGCTGCACTTCGGTCTTGCCCTGCGCGTCGTTGCCCAGGGGCTTGTCCAGCTTTTTGACGTCGAACTTTTCGCTGATCTTCGCCAAAAACTCATCCTTGTTCATGCCGTTGAGGTCGGCGACCACACGGTTGTAGTCCATGCAGTACAGCTGCTCGTCCGGGAAGAGCACGCACAAAAAGTAATTGAACTCTTCATCGCCAGTGTAGTCGGGGTTCTGGGCGCGGCGCTTGCGGCCGATACGGACGGCGCTGGCGCTGCGGTGATGGCCGTCGGCAATATACAGCGACTCGGTATCGCCGAACTCTTTTTCCAGCTGGGCAATGGTATCGGGGTTTGAAATGATCCACACGGTCTGCTGTACGTCTTCGAACTTGAAATCGTACAGCGGGGCGTTTTTCATAGCCTCGGCGACGATGTCGTCAATGCCCTTGCGGGCACGATAGGCCAGGAAAACGACGCCGGTGTTGGCGTTGCAGAAATCGACATGGTTGCAGCGATCCTCTTCTTTTTCGGCGCGGGTCAGCTCGTGCTTTTTGATGACGTTGTTCATGTAATCGTCAATCGAAGCGCAGGCGACAATGCCGGTCTGGGCGCGACCGTTCATGATCTGCCGCCAGACATAGAAGCAGGGCTTTTCCTCTTTGAGCAGGATACCGTCTTTTTTCATTTTGTGCAGGTTGGCCGCCGCCTTTTCGTACACGACCTGGCTGTAATGGTCGGTCTCGGGGGGCAGATCAACTTCGCTGCGGTCGACATGCAGGTACGAATAGGGGTTGCCCTTGACCATCTCGCAGGCTTCCTCGTAATTCATGACGTCATAGGGGTGCGCGGTGACCTTGGGGGCCAGCTCGGGCGTCGGGCGCACCGCTCTAAAGGGCTTGACAATTGCCATGGCGTTCTGTCTCCTTTGTATTGAAAGTCGCGGAAGGCGGGGGCTTCCGTCCCCGCCTTTCCGGTTAAAAGGGTCTTATTTGTTGAAGAACTTTTCGATGATGTCGACGATTTCTTCGCCGATGCGGCCCTGCGCCTCTTTGGTCGAGCCGCCGATGTGCGGGGTGAGCGAGACTTTGGGGTTGTTCAGCAGGCGCTCGTTTTTGGGCGGTTCTTCGGCAAACACGTCCAGCGCAGCGCCGGCCAGCTTGCCGTTTTCGAGCGCGTCGCACAGCGCGTCTTCACAGATCAGGCCGCCGCGGGCCAGGTTGAGGATAAAGGCGGTCGGCTTCATGAGCGCCAGCTCGCTGGCCGTGATGACCGGCTTTTTGTCCTCGGGCATGGGGATGTGCAGCGAAACGAAATCAGCGGTCTTGAGGACTTCGTCACGGCTCATGGACACATATTCCGCGGGCAGGCCCTTGATTTCAAAAATATCGTTGTAAACGACCTTCATGCCCAGGGCGACGGCGCGCTTGGCGACTTCCTGCGCAATGCGGCCCATGCCGATAAGGCCCAGGGTCTTTCCGTTGAGCTCGATGCCCTCGTACTTTTTCTTGTTCCACTCGCCGTTGCGCATGGTGACGTTGGCGATGCCGATGTAACGGCACAGGGACAGCATGTGGCCCAGGGTCAGTTCGGCGACCGACGCCGACGAGGCGCGCGGGGTGTTGGTGACCTTGATGCCCTTTTCTTCGGCGTACTTGACGTCGATGTTGTCAACGCCGACGCCGCCGCGGATGACCAGTTTCAGGCGGCCGCCCTCGACGGCCGCGTCGATGATGGGCTGGCGGACCTTGGTGGCCGAGCGGACGACCAGGACGTCGTATTCCTTGACCTTCTGGGCCAGCTCTTCGGGCTCGTAGAACTGCTCGGTGACTTCGTATCCTTTTTCACGCAGGGTCGCGACGGCGGTTTTTTCCATTCCGTCGGAAGCAAGAACCTTAATCATGGCAGACAATCCTTTCTGTGTGCTTTCTGCTTATTTGTGCTCAGCCTCGAACTTCTTCAGGAACTCGACCAGGGCGACGACGCCTTCCTTAGGCATGGCGTTATAGATGGAAGCGCGCAGGCCGCCGACGCTCTTATGGCCCTTCAGGTTGTCAAAGCCGGCCTTTTTGGACGCGGCGACGACTTCGGCGTCAAGTTCGGCCGACTCGGTGACAAACGGGACGTTCATCAGCGAACGGTCTTCCTTGCGCACAGCGCCGGTGAACATTTTGGACGAATCGAGGAAGTCATACAGGATGGCCGCTTTTTCGCGGTTCATCTGATCCATGACGCTCAGGCCGCCCAGGTTCTTGAGGTACTTGAAGACCTTGCCGCAGCAGTAAATAGCCCAGCAGTTCGGGGTGTTGTACAGCGACTTGGCGTCAGCGTGGGTCGCGTAAGACAGGTAGATCGGGGTCTTGGGATCGAGCTCTTCGATCGGGCGGATAAGGTCGTTGCGCACGATGACGATGCTCATGCCGGCGGGGCCGACGTTTTTCTGCACGCCCGCCCAGATAAGGCCGTAGTCCGAGACGTTGCAGGGGCGGGACAGGAACATCGAGCTCTGGTCAGACACCAGGACGTGGCCCTTGGTGTTGGGCAGCTTCTGCCAGGTGGTTCCGTTGATGGTCTCGTTTTCGCAGATATAGACGTAGTCGGTGTCTTCGGGGATGTTCAGGTCAGAGCAGTCGGGGATATAGGAGAAGTTTTTGTCCTTGCTCGAGGCGATGATGTCGACTTCGCCGTACTTTTTGGCTTCGGCAATAGCCTTTTTGGACCACGAGCCGGTCTCAACATAGCAGGCCCTGCCGTTTTTCATCAGGTTCATGGGGACCATGGCAAACTGCAGCGTGCCGCCGCCCTGTACAAACAGAACCTGGTAGTTGTCAGGAATCCCCATCAGCTCGCGCAGATCCTGCTCGGCCTCGTCACGGATTTGCTCGAACACTTTGGAGCGGTGGCTCATTTCCATGACGCACATGCCGCTGCCGCGGTAGTTCATCATTTCATCGCGGATTTCCTCCAGCACAGGCTCGGGCATCATGGCCGGGCCGGCGGAAAAGTTGAAGGTGCGATCGTACTTCATAAGAAATCTCCTCCTGTTTGTTACCAGAAAAATTCCTGTGATCATTCTTGTTTCTTGGTCAAATATAGTCTATCATTATTATAAGAAACGTGCAACCCCCTTATTGACCAGTTTTTTTCGGTTTTCAGCCCTTATCAGGCGGCAAGTTCGCTCAATGACGGCGCTGCAGTGCCGCCGCACCCGAAAGGAGAGGACGTCATGGCCCGGATCTATGGCAATATCACAGAGATTATCGGCGGCACGCCGCTTCTGCGGCTTCAGCGGCTCGGGCAGGCTTACGGCTGCCGCGCTTCCCTTTACGGCAAGCTGGAATGTTTCAATCCCGGCGGCAGCGTCAAAGATCGCGCCGCCATGCAAATGATCACCGCCGCCATGCAGCGCGGCGAACTGCCTGAAGGCGGCGTTGTCGTCGAGCCGACGGGCGGCAACTGCGGCGTGTCGCTGAGCATGGTGTGCGCCGCGCTGGGGCTGAAATGCATCCTGGTCATTCCCGAAGACATGGATCCCCTGCGCGTCGAAAACATGCGCGCTTACGGCGCCGAAATCGTCATGACGCCGGCCGGCGAAGGCGCTGCCGGCGCGGCGGAAAAGGCGCGCGCCATCCGCGACAGCACGCCGGGGTGTTTCATGCCCATGCAGTTTGAAAACGACGACAACTGCGAAGCGCACCGGCGCGGAACCGGGCTTGAAATTGTCGAGGCCCTGGGGCAGGTTGATTTTTTGGTCGCCGGCGTCGGTTCGGGCGGCTCGCTGACCGGCTGCGGCGAAGTCATCAAGGCTCACTGCCCCGATTGCCGCGTCGTCGCCGTCGAGCCCGTCGATTCGCCGGTCATCTCGGGCGGCTTCCCCGGCGGGCACGGCATCCCCGGCATCGGCGCAGGGTTTGTCCCCCCGATATTAAATGAGTATATTCTTGACGAAGTCATGCGCGCACGCACGCCGGACAGCCTTTTGATGGTTCGCGAACTGGCAAGGCTCGAGGGGCTTCTGTGCGGGCCGTCGTCGGGCGCTGCGCTCACCGCTGCCGTCGCCATCGCGCAGCGCGAGGAAAACAGCGGAAAGCGGGTCGTCGTCATTCTGCCTGACAGTGGGGAAGTGTATTTACAGCGTCCCTCGACATGAGGAGGATTTGGTATGCCGACGTCCAAAGAAACCATGCTCTGTCTTCTCGGCCAGCTTTCGCTGGTCGACGGCATTGCGCACCGCGCCATGATGGGGGAATACATCATCTATCATCACGGTAAAATTGCCGCCTATGTGTGTGACAACTGTCTGTTTGTCAAGCCGGTCGACGCGGCGCGGAACCTGCTGCCCGACACACCCCTGACACCCCCGTTCGAGGGGGCGCGCGATATGCTGCCCGTCGCGGACACAAGCGACTGCGAGCGGCTGCGTGAGCTGTTCGAGGCCATGTACCCCGAGCTTCCCGAACCTTCCAAAAAGAAGAAAAAGCCCCGGCGTCCGCCTCGTTTCTGACGGGCTGCGGGGGGATGAAGGCCGTACTTTTTGTCACGAGCGACAAAAAGTACCAAAAAACGCCCAAGACGTAACCAATGCCGCGCCCCGGGACCCACCGAAGGTGGGACGCGCGCGGTCGCGCGTACCGAGCCGGCGAGTTCATCTCGCCGAGCGAGTATGAAATCAAAGGGGTCCCCGCGAGGCTCGAACGAAGTGAGCCGAGTGGGGAATCAAGCTCGCTTTGCGAGGATGACGCAGGACCCTGTGGGACACGCCGGTGTGTAAAAGGCGTCCGTGCGCCGCCCCGGGACCCACCGAAGGTGGGACGGCGGCCGGTGCCGCCGTATGCGAAGGGGAGGCTCTGCCGACCCGGAGCGATAAAATTGAAGGGGCCCCCGCGAGGCTCGAACGGAGTGAGCCGAGTGGGGTTAGGCCCCCGCGAG
>CALWJQ010000002.1 GCA_944381055.1 uncultured Clostridia bacterium
GAAGGTGGGACGGCGGCCGGTGCCGCCGTATGCGAAGGGGAGGCTCTGCCGACCCGGAGCGATAAAATTGAAGGGGCCCCCGCGAGGCTCGAACGGAGTGAGCCGAGTGGGGTTAGGCCCCCGCGAGACTCGAACGGAGTGAGCCGAATGGGGCAAGCACCCCGGGACCCGGCGCAGCCGGGACGCCGCCGGGTGGCGGCGTGTGCGCAGGGGCAATTCATTTGCCCCGAAGCAATTAAATAAATGGGGGCCCCGCGAGGCTCGCTTCACGAGCCGAGTGGGGGAACAACACGCCCGCCAAAGAACTGCTCAAACGAATAGGCAGCGCGGAAAAGCGTGGGCTCGGCAAACGCCGTGCCGATAAAGGTCAGGCCGATGGGGTGGCCGGTGTCGGCCCCCACGCCGATGGGAACCGTAATGGCCGGATACCCCGAAGAAGGGGGAATGTCGTTCCATCCCGCCATGGCAATGCACGACAGATTATGCTCACGCAGCAGGCTGTCGACCCGGGCGCGGGACTCGCGCAGGGTCCTGGCCCGGTTGCGCAGGTATCCGGGCTCGGTCAGTGTGCCGCTCGTACGGTGCTGCGCTTCAAGGGCGATTGACTGCCCATATTGCAGACAGCGTTCGGAATCGGCGTTGTTAAAATCGATAAGCTCTGCCAGCGTCCGCACGCCGGGGTCAGGGCAGGTCGCCAGATAAGCGTTAAGGCATTGCCTGAACTCAAAAAGCAGGATGCTCGAAGCCCAGTCGCTGTTGTATTTGGGCAGGGGCGCGTCGACCGTGACCGCCCCTGCCTGCTCCAGCGCTGCAAAGGCGCGCTCAGCCAGCACCTGATGTTCCTTGGGCAGACGCTCCAGGTTGGTACGGCTGACGCCGACGCGCATCCCGCGCAGCCCCTGCGGGTCGAGGAACCCGGTAAAATCGTGACAATAGGGGGCAATGCTTCCGGTCGCCGGATCATCGGGATCCGCCCCCGCCAGCACGGTCAAAAGGGCCGCTGCATCGGCCACGGTGCGCGCCAGCGGGCCGGCGGTGTCCTGCGCCGTGCAGATGGGGATGATGCCAGTACGGCTGACCAGCCCTTTGGTCGGTTTGACGCCGACAATGCCGTTCCAGTTGGCAGGGCAGAGAATCGACCCGCTGGTTTCGGTGCCGACGGCGACGGCGCACAGGTTGGCCGCCACGGCGGCAGCGCTGCCCGCGCTCGATCCGCCTACGTCAAGATCCTTGCCGTAGGGATTGAGCACTGCGCCCCCGCGCGAGCTGAAGCCGTTGCGCATCCCCTGGGTCAGGAAATTGGCAAGCTCGGTCAGGTTGGCTTTGCCCAGAATGACGGCTCCCGCTTCCCGCAGACGGGTCACAATATGCGCGTCAAAGGCCGCGTAGTTGTCGGCCAGCGCCAGCGAACCCGCACTGGTGTGCATTTTATCGCGGGTGTTGATGTTGTCTTTGATGAGGACGGGCACGCCGTGCAGCGGCCCGCACGGCCCTTTCTGCGCATATTCGCGGTCAAGCGCTTCGGCGATGTCGACAGCGTCCGGGTTGATTTCAAGCACCGAGTTCAGGGCCGGCCCTTCGCGGTCGATGTCTGCGATGCGCTCCAGATACCGCAGCGTCAACTCAAGGGACGTCAGCTCGCCGGAGGCAAAGGCCTGCGCAATCGATTGCAGCGTGGCTTCACAAAGCTCAAACATAATTTGCTCACCTCTTTATTTTGTTTCCCGTGGAACGCTCCGCGGGCAGTGCCGGAAAAAACCGGCGGATCGCGCAAAAGCGCTGCGATCCGCCCTTTGGCCCCTTACAGCAGGATGGACGGCTGATGATCGGGCTCAAAGTCGAGCAGGTTGATGATGTGCCGGATGTGGCAGGCCATGGCGTAGCGCGCGCCCGGCGCGTCGCGCTTTTCCAGAAAGTCGACAAGCAGCTCGTTGTCGCGCAGGACAATACCGGGCAGCAGCTGGTGCGTGCCGCGTACGGACCAGGTGTCGGTGATGGCCTTGTTGATAATGGGGATCAGCTGCTCCATAAACTGGTTGTGCGACGCCGTGACAAAAGCATGGTGAAAGATCAGATCGGCGCCGGCCCAGTCGCCGCCGGTGTGGATGCACCGGGCCACTTCGCCGGCACAGCGGACGATTTCGGAAATTTCCTCATCGGTCCCGCGGGCGCAGGCCAGCATGGCCGTCGACGGTTCAATCATCATGCGGATTTCGAACAAATCCTGCAGCCGCAGCCGCACCGATTCGAGCTGCGACAGGCCGATATCGCGCTTAAAACTGGCGCGGTCGGCGACAAAAGTCCCGCGGCCGCGCCGCACTTCGACATACCCCTGCGCAGCCAGCGAACGCACGGCTTCGCGCAGCGTTGTGCGGCTGACGCCGAACAGTTGGCACAGCTCGGCCTCGTTGGGCAGCTTCTGCCCCGGCTCCAGGTGTGGATCTGTCATGATCATCTGAAAAATACGGTCGGCCGTTTTGTCGGTCAGCCTTGCAGACATGGGCGGTTTCCTCGATTCCTGAAAAATTGCGCAGCTCGGTTTTTTTATTATTATTGCATAAAAAAGTTTTCTGTGCAAGCCGCTTGACAGGGGACATGATATGCGGTATGATGACATCATACAACTTATCATAAAATCGTATGTCTGGAGGTTTTTCTATGAGCGAGCCGCGCGAACTGATGGTTATCGACGGCAATGAAGCCGCCGCTTACGTCGCCTATGCGTTTTCTGAAATCGCTGCGATTTATCCCATTACCCCGTCGTCGCCCATGGCGGAAAAGACCGACGAATGGTCGGCCAACGGGCGCAAAAACCTGTTCGGCCAGACGGTTTCGCTCGTCGAGATGCAGTCCGAAGCCGGCGCGATCGGCGCGGTGCACGGCGCGCTGGAAGCAGGGTCGCTGGCGACGTCTTTCACCTCTTCGCAGGGCCTGATGCTGATGATCCCCGTCCTGCACCGCATCAGCGGCACCAAGCAGCCGGCCGTGCTGCACGTTGCGGCCCGCACCGTCGGCACCCATGCCATGTCCATTTTCGGCGATCATTCCGACGTGATGAACTGCCGCCAGACCGGCTTTGCCATGCTGTCGACCGGCAGCGTGCAGGAAGTCATGGATCTGGCCGGCGTCGCGCACCTGGCGGCCATCGAGGGCCGGATCCCCTTTATGCACTTCTTTGACGGCTTCCGCACCAGCCACGAAATTCAAAAAATCCGTGCGATTCCGTACAGCGAGTTTGGCAAGATGCTCAACTGGGACGCCGTCGAGCAGTTCCGTGCCGCAGCCCTTAACCCCGATCACCCGACGCTGCGCAACACGGTGCAGAACCCCGACGTCTATTTCCAGTTCCGCGAAGCCAACAACCGCTTTTATGACGAATTGCCCGGCATTGTCGAAAAATACATGGGCAAAATCAACGCCTATACGGGCGAAGACTACCACTTGTTCAACTATTACGGCGCGCCCGACGCCGAACGCGTCGTCGTCGCCATGGGTTCGGTGTCCGGCGCAGCGCGCGAGGCCGTCGAATACTTAAACGCCCGCGGTGAAAAGGTCGGCTATTTGCAGGTCCGGCTGTTCAACCCCTTCTCGATCCGGCATTTCCTGGCCGCGCTGCCGCAGACGGTGCGCTCGGTTGCGGTGCTCGACCGCTGCAAGGAAATGGGGGCCGCCGGCGAGCCGCTGTACCTGACGGTCTGCGCCGCCTTCGCCAACCGGTCCGGCGCGCCGCGCGTCGTCGGCGGACGCTATGGCCTGTCTTCCAAAGACACGACGCCGGCGCAGATCAAAGCGGTGTTCGACAACCTGGCGGCCGCGCAGCCGACAGAGTCCTTTACCATCGGCATTGTCGACGACGTGACGCACCGGTCGCTGCCGGTGGGCGGCGATCTCCCGCTCGATCAGCAGGGAATGGTCAGCTGCAAATTCTGGGGCCTCGGGTCGGACGGCACGGTGGGCGCCAACACGACCTCGATTAAAATCATCGGCCAAAACACCGACATGTACACCCAGGCCTATTTTGAATATGACACCAAAAAGTCCTTCGGCATCACCAAATCGCACCTGCGTTTCGGCAAGCACCCCATTCTGTCGACCTATCTGGTGCGCCAGGCCGACTTTATCGCCTGCCACAACCAGTCCTTCCTTTACAAATATGATATTGTGCAAGAGCTCAAACCGGGCGGGACCGTCCTGCTCAACTGCCACTGGAGCCCCGATGAGGCCGGGCAGCACCTGCCGGCGCAGGTCAAACGTGTCCTCGCCGAACGCAAAGCGCGTCTGTTTGTCATCGACGCCAACGCCATTGCCAGGGAGATCGGCCTGGGCAACCGCATCAGCATGGTATTGCAGTCGGCTTTCTTCAAGCTGGCCAATATCATCCCGCAGGACGAGGCGGCGCAGTATATGAAGGCGGCAGCCGAAAAGAGCTTCCGCAAAAAGGGCAAAAAGATCGTACGTCTCAACTGGACGGCCATCGACCGCGGGGCGGACGGCGTCGTCGAAGTCCCTGTGCCCGACAGCTGGATGTCGTGTCCGGACGATCTTCCCGCGCCGCAGGAAGACGCCCCCGACTTTATCAAGAACATCCTGCGCCCCATCAACGCCCAAAAGGGCGACGACCTGCCGGTCTCGACCTTTGTCGGGTACGAAGACGGCACCATGCCCATGGGCACCACGGCCTATGAAAAGCGCGGCATTGCCACGCAAATCCCTGTTTGGGATGCGCAGCAGTGCCTGCAATGCAACCGCTGTTCATACGTCTGCCCGCACGCCGTCCTGCGCCCCTACCTGCTTGACGAAACCGAAGCGGCCGCCGCGCCGGCCGGATTTGCCATGGCGCAGGCCAAGGGGCCTGGCGCTGAAAAATATTGTTACAGCCTGCAAATCAGCGAGATGGACTGCACCGGCTGCGGCAGCTGCGTCTCGTGCTGCCCCGCGTCCGGCAAGGCCCTGCGCATGGAACCGGTCGAACGCGAGCTGACGCTCACCGACGCGTGGCGTTACGGCCTGACCGTCACCGAAAAGCCGGTTTTTGATGTTTCAACGGTCAAAGGCAGCCAGTTTAAACGTCCGCTGTGCGAGTTTTCGGGCGCGTGCGCCGGCTGCGGCGAGACCCCCTACGCCAAGCTGCTGACCCAGCTGTTCGGCGACCGTATGTACTGGGCCAACGCCACCGGCTGCTCACAGGCCTGGGGCGCTTCCATGCCGTCCATCCCCTATACCGTCAACCAACAGGGCAAGGGCCCGGCGTGGAGCAACTCGCTGTTTGAAAACAACGCCGAGTTCAGCCTGGGCATGGCGCTTTCAGTCAAGCAGCAGCGCCGCCGCGTCCGGCAGGATGTTGAACAGCTCAACGCGATGACCGATACGCTGCGCGCCCCCATCGCCCGCTGGCTCGAAACCTTTGACGACATCCACGCGTCGGCCGCCGCGTCCGACGAGCTGGCCGCCGCTTTAAAGCAGGCCGTGCTTTCAGGCCAAGCCGATGTCCTGCGCCGCAGCATTTTGAGCCGGCGCGATCAGCTGGCCAAAAAGACCATCTGGATGTACGGCGGCGACGGATGGGCGTACGACATCGGTTACGGCGGCCTGGATCACGTCGTGGCCCTGGGTGAAGATGTTAACGTCTTTGTCATCGACACCGAAGTTTATTCCAATACGGGCGGGCAGTCGAGCAAAGCGACGCCGCTCGGCGCAGTGGCGCAGTTCCAGGCTTCGGGCAAAAAGAGCTCGAAAAAAGACCTGGGGAAAATGATGATGAGCTACGGCAGCTGCTATGTCGCGTCGGTCGCCATGGGCGCCGACATGAACCAGCTGGTCAAAGCGATTACCGAAGCCGAAGCCTTCCCCGGCCCGTCGATTATCGTCGCCTACACCCCCTGCATTTCGCACGGCATCAAGGCCGGCATGGACAAAGTCCAGCAGGAAATGAAATGGGCTGTCGACGCAGGGTACTGGACGCTGTACCGCTATAACCCGCTGGCCGAAAAGCCCTTCACCCTGGATTCCAAAGCGCCCACGCTCGGTTACGAGGACTTTTTGCGCGGCGAATCGCGGTATTCCGCCCTTGACATCACCTTCCCCGAAAACGCCAAAGAACTGTTCGCCCGCGCTGCCGAACAGGCGCGCCGGCGTTACGAAAGCTATGCCAAAATGGCAGAGCGCCAATAAGAGTATTCAATCCACAGACGGGATTTTCTGGTGTATGTTGCGCTTTGGCGAAACAAAAAGAGAGGCATTGCCTCTCTTTTTGTTTCGCCGGTTTTGTGCTATACTGGGAACATCTGATACAGGGATGTGAAATGATGGAAGCAACGCCCCGCCTGCCGGACGCGCTCTGCCCCGCAGCGCTGGATGAATGGACCGGCGAAGAACGATCGCTGTGCGGCGTCCGTATCAGCGGCGCGCAGGCTGAAAACAAAGAGTTTTATCAATGCGAAATCAGACAATCCGTATTGGAAAACTGCCGTCTTGACGGCTGCGACCTGACGGGCTGCGCTTTTTACGACGTAGAGTTCCGCGGGTGCAGCCTGCGCAACAGCATACTGGCGGACGCCTATTTTGAGCGCTGCCTGTTTACCGGGTGTACTCTTGTCGGCGCACATCTGTCCGGCGCGGTGATCAAAAACACGCAGTTTGAAGGCTGCGATCTGCACTACGCGTCCCTGGACCGCGCGCGCCTGACGGCGGCGGTTCTGCTGCGCTGCGACCTGAGCGAGGCGTCGCTGACCGAACTGCGTCTGCGCTCTCTGTGCGTCCGGGAATGCCGGTTTGTCAAAACCTGTTTTTTCAAAACCGCGCTCGCCGGGGTAGACTTTTCTTCGTGCGAGCTCACCGGCCCCGTTGTTTCTTCGCCGCCCGCCGAGCTCAAAGGCGCCGTTATTGCGCCCGAACAGGCCGCCGGGCTGATCGGCCTGCTCGGCGTCAGGGTCAAGCGGTAAAGGGAGCCGATGCCCACAGGCGTCCGGGCCCGTCGTCCTTTTTCGTGGTAGCGCGTCAAAAAACAGCGAGATTTCCCGTTGACTTTTTGTTTTCCCCGTGTTATACTATGCTTGTGTTTTGGATGAAACGATGGTGCTCACATGTTTTTGTAAGGCCTTGTTCGTTTATGTCTTACAAAAGCATGTGAGCTTTTTGTTCCCCCCCAAACACGATTATCTGAATGAGGAGGTACCTGACAATGAATACGGGTACGGTAAAGTGGTTCAACGAGGCCAAGGGGTTTGGCTTCATTTCCAATGACAACGGCGGCGACGACGTCTTTGTCCATTTTTCGGCCATTCTGGTCGACGGCTTTAAGACCCTGAGCGAGGGCCAGAAGGTTTCGTTCGACGTTGAGGAAGATCCCCGCAACGCCGGCAAACTGCGTGCCGTCAACGTCAAGCCCCTGTAAATAAACGGACAGAGCCCGCCGAAAGGCGGGCTTTTTTCTTTGCGATTCAGCGAAGGTTGGGAAAATCCAGCTGGCGCAGCGCTTCGTATACGACGACAGCCACCGAGTTCGCCAGGTTAAGGCTGCGCGCGTCCCCGCGCATGGGGATGCGCAGCGCGCGGCCGTAGTCGGCAAAAATCATCTCTTCGGGCAGGCCGCGGGTCTCGCGGCCAAACATCAGATAATCGCCGTCCGAAAACCGCACGTCGCAATGGCGCTGTTTGGCTTTTGTCGTCGCCATCCACGGCCGCACGCCGGCGTTTTGACGGTAGAATTCGTCCAAGCTGGGGTAGACGGTCAAATCGACCATGGGCCAGTAGTCCAGGCCGGCGCGGCGCACATGTTTTTCGTCTACCGAAAAACCCATGGGCTCAATCAGATGCAGGCGCGACCGCGTGGCTGCGCAGGTTCGGGCGATGTTGCCGGTGTTCTGGGGAATTTCCGGCTCGAGCAGCACAATATTGAGCAAAATCAATCACCTCTCCTCTTATCATACACTTTTTCACACCGGCTCACAAGGGTTCCCCCTTTGCTGTATGTCTTTTTATACAGGACATTATAGCCTTTTTAATTTGCCATATATCGCTGTTTTGTGTTTTTTAAAAGGACAAAACGCGCGGAATATTATTTGTTGAACCCCTGTAAAATATTTCGGTTTACCGGCGGTTTTTCAAAAAACATCGCGTTTAACCCTTGCAATTCTTCTTATCTATGGTACAATTTAATCAGTTATCAAAAAGCACTGCACAATACGGAACAGGAGTTGAGGCAAAATGGCAATCCCCACCATGATGGACGCCCTGGTTAAGACCGAGCCCGGAAAAGGCCTTGTGCTCAAGCAGGTCCCGGTGCCCGAAGTCGGCGCAGGAGAAGTCCTGATCAAAATCCACAAGACCGCCATCTGCGGCACAGACGTTCACATTTACAACTGGGATCCGTGGAGCCAGCAGCATGTAACGCCGCCCAACATCATCGGCCACGAATATGTCGGTGAAATCGCGGCGCTGGGCGCCGGCGTCAACGAGTTCTCGATTGGCCAGCGCGTCTCGGGCGAGGGCCACATTGTCTGCGGGCAGTGCCGCAA
Organism: uncultured Clostridia bacterium; assembly: GCA_944381055.1. Taxonomy (GTDB): domain Bacteria; phylum Bacillota; class Clostridia; order Oscillospirales; family Butyricicoccaceae; genus Ventrousia. Next base: position 8,517 of record CALWJQ010000002.1, read on the forward strand.
CTGCCGCGCCGGGAACAAACACTGGTGCAAGCATACCAAAGGCGTCGGCGTCGAGCGCCCGGGCGCTTTTGCGCAATACCTGTGCATCCCTGCCACCAACGTGGTTCCCATTTCCGAAAGCCTGCCCGAAGACATTGTCGCCTTTTTTGACGCTTACGGCAACGCCACCCACACGGCTTTGATGTTTGACGTCGTCGGCGAAGACGTGCTCATCACCGGCGCCGGCCCCATCGGCATGATGGCCGTCGCCATCGCCCGTTTCTGCGGCGCGCGTTCGGTCTTCATCACTGACGTCAACCAGTACCGTCTGGATCTCGCCAAAAAGATGGGCGCTACCGAAGCCATCAACCTCAAGACCGACAACATTGAAGAGCTGATGAAAAAGCACCGCATTGTCGAAGGTTTTGATGTGGGCATGGAAATGTCGGGCAGCGGCGCGGCGCTCAACCAGCTGCTCGGCCTGATGCGCAACGGCGGCAAGGTCGCCCTGCTGGGCATCGCCGGCCCGGGCACGGTCATCGACTGGAACGACGTCATCTTCAAGGGCCTGACCTTGCAGGGGATTTATGGCCGCAAGATGTTCGAAACCTGGTACAAGATGGGCGCCATGATCGACGGCGGGCTGGATTTGAGCCCCATCGTCACCCACCGCTTCCAGTGCACGGGCTTTGAAAAGGGCTTTGCCGCCATGAACTCGGGCGAATCGGGCAAAGTCATCTTAAGCTGGGTATAATTCCCGTTAAAATGCTGGTGAAAAGGAGACTGTTTTCATGAAAGACGCTTTGAAGATCTATCAGAAAGAGCTGGAATCCATCCGTGAGTCGGGCACTTATAAGGACGAACGCGTCATCACCACGCCCCAAAAAGCCCGCATCGATACGACCAAAGCCCACGGCGTGCTCAACATGTGCGCCAACAACTATCTGGGCCTGTCCGACAACCCCGAGCTTATCAAGGCCGCCAAAGAAAGCTATGACAAATGGGGCTTCGGCCTGTCGTCGGTCCGTTTTATCTGCGGCACCCAGAGCGTTCACAAAGAGCTTGAGAAAAAAATCGCCGGCTTTCTCAAAATGGATGACGCCATTTTGTATTCTTCCTGCTTTGATGCCAACGGCGGCCTGTTCGAAACCCTGCTGACGGCTGAAGACGCCGTTATTTCGGATGAACTCAACCACGCCAGCATCATCGACGGCGTCCGCCTGTGCAAGGCCAAACGCTTCCGTTACAAAAACAACAATATGGAAGACCTCGAAGCCCAGCTCAAGGCGGCCGATGAACAGGGCGCCCGCATCAAGCTGATCGCAACCGACGGCGTTTTCTCGATGGACGGCTACATTGCCAACCTTCAGGGCATCTGCGATCTGGCCGACAAGTACAACGCGCTGGTCATGGTCGACGACAGCCACGCCGTCGGCTTTATGGGCGCGCACGGCCGCGGCACGCCGGAACACTGCGGCGTTATGGATCGCGTCGACATCATCACCGGTACCCTGGGCAAGGCGCTGGGCGGCGCTTCGGGCGGCTACACCGCAGCCCGCCAGGAAATCGTCGACCTGCTGCGCCAGCGTTCGCGCCCGTACCTGTTTTCCAACACCCTGGCCCCGGCCATCGCCGCCGCGTCCATCAAAGTCTTTGACATGCTGAGCGAGTCGACCGCCCTGCGCGACAAGGTGCACGAAAACGCCCGCTATTTCCGCGCCGAAATGGAAAAGGCCGGCTTTGATCTGCTGCCCGGCGAACACCCGATCGTGCCCGTCATGCTTTATGACGCCAAAATTGCCAACGAATTTGCCGCCCGGATGCTCGATAAAGGCGTGTATGTCGTCGGCTTCTGTTATCCGGTCGTGCCCAAGGGCCGCGACCGCATCCGCACCCAGATTTCGGCCGGCCACACCAAAGAAGACCTCGATTTTGCCGTCAAGTGCTTTAAAGAAGTCAAGGCCGAAATGGGTCTGTAATCCGCCAAGCAGAACAGCAGGGCAGGGCCAAGCGCCCTGCCTTGTTTTTTGCCGCCTTTGTGATACAATAAGGGTACACGCCAAGTGGAGGAGAGATGTAATATGAGCGAAGCCTGCAATCACGACTGCAGTGCCTGCGGCGAAGACTGCCCTTCGCGCCAGGATCCGCAGAGCTTTCTTGAACCGCAGAACGCGCAGTCTGACATCCGCCGTGTTGTCGCCGTCGTCAGCGGCAAGGGTGGCGTCGGCAAAAGCCTGGTCACCTCGCTGCTCGCCGTCATGGCCCAGCGCCGCGGACTGCGCACAGCCATTCTGGACGCCGACGTCACCGGTCCGTCCATTCCCAAGGCTTTTGGCATTCACGGCCACGCCATGGGCACCGAAGACGGTATTTTCCCCGCCGAGACCTCGAGCGGCATCAAGCTGATGTCTGTCAACCTGCTGCTGCCCAACGAAACGGACCCTGTCGTATGGCGCGGCCCCATTATCGCCGGGACGGTCAAGCAGTTCTGGACCGACGTTTTGTGGGGCGACGTCGACCTGATGCTGGTCGACTGCCCGCCGGGCACCGGCGACGTGCCGCTGACCGTCTTCCAGTCCCTGCCCGTTGACGGTATTGTCGTCGTCACATCGCCGCAGGAGCTGGTATCCATGATCGTCGGCAAGGCGGTCAAAATGGCCGACATGATGAACATCCCCGTTCTGGGTATTGTCGAAAACATGTCCTATTTTGAATGCCCCGACTGCCACAGCCGGCACGCTGTTTTTGGCGACAGCCATGTGGATCAGGTGGCGGCCGAACACGGCGTCCGGGCGGTCGCCCGCATTCCTATCGACCCCAAGCTGGCTGCAGCGGCCGACAAGGGGCTGCTTGAACTGTTTGACGGCGGCTGGCTGGAAGACCTGGCTGACGCCGTATTCGGCGAACAGGCAGAATAATGATGAAAAAAGGGAGCCCGCAGGCTCCCTTTTTCTGCTCTGCCTTAAAAGATCGGCGGCAAAAACATCCACAAATCGGTGGCGTAAATTCTCGACAGAGATTCCAGCCCAAAGCCGTTGTCACGGTATTCGCGGACAACGCCGCCTTCGCTGACATAACGTGGCGTTGCAATTTCGGTTGGGAAAATATCGTCATAGGGTACGATGGAATGGATCATGCCGTTTCCTCCCCTGTGTGGGACCCTTTTGCGTCCCGGATCATGGCGTGCAGGCACGAGAGCGCCTCGTGCAGGCTGCCCAGCGCGTCGCAAAGGCCGAGCTCGACGGCGTCCTTTCCGTACACGACGCTGCCGACGTCGTTGGTCAGCTCGCCCGTCCGCAGCATAAGCTCGCGAAAGGTTTCGGGCCGGATCCTTGAGTTTTCACAGACGAAATTGACGATCCGTTCCTGGATCTTTTCAAAATACGTCATGGTCTGCGGCACGCCGATGACAGTGCCGTTGAGCCGCACCGGATGGATGGTCATGGACGCTGTCGGCGCGATAAAGCACTTCCTGGCTGAAACGGCCAGCGGCACGCCGATAGAATGTCCGCCGCCCAGCACCAGCGAGACGGTCGGTTTGCTCATGCCGGCAATCAGCTCGGCAATGGCAAGCCCGGCTTCGACATCGCCCCCGACGGTATTGAGCAGGATCAAAAGCCCATCGATGTCAGGCGCCTCCTCAATGGCCGCCAGCTGGGGCATGACATGCTCGTATTTCGTCGTTTTGTTCTGCGGCGGCAAAACCTGATGCCCTTCGATCTGCCCGACAATGGTCAGGCAGTGAATGCTCGAACGGCCGGTTTCCACGGTGACCGATCCGGTCTTTTCAATCCCGTCCATACCATCCTGCGACCGGGCCTCGCCGCTTTTTTCCTGATGTTCGCTCTGCACGAAAACACCCCCGCGCATTATTGTGCACGAGGGCTGTTTTTTTATGCTGCACGCTATCTGCCATATTTTTGCAGGCAAAGACGCGCCTTTTTTAAAAATTCCCCGCGCGATCCGGCGTTGACCAGCACGGCGTCGCAGCGGGCGGTGTAAAAATCGTCGCCGGGCTGCGCGCGCAGCCGTTCACGGGCTCGCTCAGGCGAAATTCCATCCCTTTCGGCAATGCGCCCCACCGACACATCTTCCGGCGCCAGGACGGCGCAGGTCGCGGTACAGGCGCGATCCAACCCGCTTTCAAACAGCAGCGGCACATCGAGCGCCACGGCTCGCGCCCCCTCCGCTTCGGCCTGCGCGATGCGCGCGCCGATTTCCCGCAGGACAAAGGGGTGTGTGACGGCATTTAAATCCAGCCGCGCCTGCTCGTCGCCAAAGACGCGGCGCGCCAGCGCCCGGCGGTCAACGCCTCCGGGCCCGGCCTCTTCCGGGAACCGCGCGGCCAACGCAGCGCGCATTTCACCGCTGTTTTGCAAAAGCTCCGCATAAACGGCGTCAGCGTCGACAGTAAAATATCCCATGTCGGCGGCCAGCCGGGTCAGCAGGCTTTTGCCGCAGCCCGACCGGCCGGTGATCCCGACTACGGGCAGGCCCACGGACACGACGTTAAACCCCGCCGACTTGTGCAGGCGGTTGCGCACGGCCGCACCCTCGCCCCACGGGCGGCACCCCTGGGCCAGGATACGCACGCACGGCAGGCTGTCAAAGGCGCGCAGGGCAGAAAACAGCCGGCGTCCCTGTTCGGCAGCATCCCAGCTCTGGCCGTAGCACAGCACATGCGGGCAAGCTGCAAAGGCTTCTTTGCAGTCGTCAAAGCACAAAACGCCGTCCCCGGGCTGCAAAAGCCCGGCAATGTGCGCCGCCGTACGCACCGGCGCGCCGTCAAATACGGTGACCGGCGCTTTGGGCGCGTAATGCCGGTATTTCATGCCGGGCGCGCGCGGGCGTTCGCCCGCCCCGAGCGGGCGGGTGACCGCTTCGTCAACCTCGGTCAGTCCCAGCGCGCTTTCAATCATCTCCAGTGTAACGGCGCCGGGGCGCAGGATGCGCGGGTGCTCGCCCGTCAGATCGACGACCGTCGATTCGACGCCGACCGCACAGGCCCCGCCGTCGAGCACGGCGTCGATCCGGCCGTCCATGTCTTGCAGGACATCGGCCGCCGTCGTCGGCGAAGGGCGCCCCGACGCATTGGCCGACGGCGCAGCCAGCGGCACGCCGGCACGCCGGATCACATCAAGCGCCAGCGGATGGGCGGGCATCCGCACGCCGACGGTCGGCAGTCCGGCGCTGACGCACTCGGGTACAGCCGGGGTCTTGGGCAGCACCATGGTCAGCGGGCCGGGCCAAAAGGCACGGGCAAGGATCAGCGCGCGCTCGGGCACGCTTTCCCACAGCTGCGAAAGCTGCGAAAGATCGCTGATGTGGACGATGAGCGGGTTGTCAGAAGGGCGGCCTTTGGCGGCAAAGATGCGCGCCACCGCCTTTTCGTTGAGCGCCGACGCCGCCAGCCCGTAAACCGTTTCGGTCGGGATGGCGACGATACCGCCGGCACGCAGAATGCCGCCGGCGCAGGAAGCCCCCTGATCATCGGGAAGCAGGCGAATGGTTTTCACCGCGCTCACCGCATCTTTCCGCAAAAATGCCGTTCATACATGCGCATGGACTGCGCAATGATTTCAGCCGCCTCATCGCGGCCCATCACATCGCTCGGCGCCGTCGTCTTGTGTTCAAGGCTTTTATAAACTTCAAAGAAATTGATGATCTCATTGGATACATGGGGCGGCAGCTGGGTGATGTCCTGGTAAAAGCTCCACGTCGGGTCGCCGACGGGAATGGCGATGATTTTGTCGTCGATTTCGCCGCCGTCGGTCATGCGGATAGCGCCGATGGGGTAGCATTGCACCATGATCATGGGATCAAGGGTTTCCGAACACAGCACCAGGACGTCCATGGGGTCAAGGTCGTCGGCATAGGTGCGGGGGATAAAACCGTAATTGGCCGGGTAATGGGTCGAAGTATACAAAATGCGGTCCAGACGCAGCATACCGGTCTTTTTGTCCATCTCGTACTTTTTTTTGCTGCCCGCCGAAATTTCAATGACCGCCATAAACTCCTGCGGCGTGATAAACGACGGATCCATATCGTGCCAGATATTCATACGCAAACTCCCCTTTTTATTTTCCGCGGAGCCGGGCCCCGCGTCATCTCCTGCAAAATCAGTCCTTCGAACCTTTCAGTTTTTCAGCCTGATCGGCGGCGGTCAGCGCATCGATGATTTCGTCCAAATCGCCGTCCAGAACCTGTTCGAGCCGGTGCAGCGTCAGGCCGATGCGGTGATCCGTGACGCGCCCCTGCGGATAATTGTAGGTGCGGATGCGTTCGGACCGGTCGCCGGTGCCGACCTGGGCGCGGCGCTCGCCGGCGCGTTCGGCCTCCTGCGCTTCGCGCTGCGCCTCGTACAGCCGCGAACGCAGAATCTTCATGGCGCGCTCGCGGTTTTTATGCTGCGACCGCTCGTCCTGACATTCGACAACGACGCCCGTCGGGATATGGGTAATGCGGATGGCCGATTCGGTTTTGTTGACGTGCTGGCCGCCCGCGCCGCCCGAACGGTAGGTGTCGATTTGCAGGTCGGCGGGGTTAATTTCCACCTCGACCTCTTCTGCTTCGGGCAGGACGGCGACCGTGACGGCCGACGTATGAATCCGCCCGCCGCTTTCGGTTTCAGGCACGCGCTGGACGCGGTGCGCCCCGCTTTCAAACTTAAAGCGCGACCACGCGCCCTTCCCCTCGACGAGAAAGCTGATCTCTTTATAGCCGCCCAGCTCGGTCTCGGTGGCGTTCATGACTTCGACAGAAAAGCGCCGGCGTTCGGCGTACATCGAGTACATACGGAACAAAACGGCGGCAAACAGCGCCGCTTCTTCGCCGCCCACGCCGCCGCGGATCTCGACGATGACGTTTTTGTCGTCGTCCTGATCGCGGGGCAGCAACAGGATTTTGATGTCTTCTTCGAGCTTGTCCATGCGCGCTTTGGCCTCTTCAGCTTCAGCAGCGCCCATGGCGCGCATGTCGGGATCCGGGTCGTGCGCCAGCTCGCGCGCCGTTTCCAAATCGTCCTGCGCCCGCTTCCACGCGCGGAAAGCGTCGACGACGGGGGTCAGCTCTTTTTGTTCGCGCAGCAGCGCGGCCGCGCGCTTGGGGTCTTCATACAAATCGCCGCTTTGCAAAAGCGTTTCGATTTCCGTGAGCCGCTGTTCGACAGCGGTAAGTTTTTCAAACATTTTATGCCGCCAATCCTTATTGATTTTCCTTTCCCATTATAAAACGGAATCCGGGGACTTGCAAGAGCAATCGCCCGGCGCAGGAGCCTGCGCCGGGCGGGGACATCGGCTGCCGAGATCCCGCAGGGAGTTTTTTCGCAGCGTTTAACCCCGGCCCTGCGCCGCGTACGGTAAAACGGGCTGGCCCGTTTTCAGAGCGGGGACGGGCGACAGCTCCCCCTGCGGACTATTGCCGCTCTCCCGTCACGGTCTGTTCGATGATCGATTCCATCTGATCCGCCGTCAGCATCTGGGCGACATAGCCGAAAACCTCGCCCTCGGCGGTGATCATGAAGGTGGTGGGGAAGGCCGTGATATTATACTGGTAGTAAGTCTGCCCTTCGGGATCCATGACGACGGGGAAGGTATAGCCGTTTTCATCCAGAAAGGCGCGGATGTCCTCTTCGCTGCCTTCGCGGCCGATTCCCGGTCCGGCGACGCCCAGCACGATCAAGTCGCCCTGGTTTTCGCCGTATTTTTCATACAGCGCCTGAATGTCGGGCATTTCCATTTTACACGGGCCGCACCAGGTCGCCCAGAAATTCAAAAAGACCGTCTTCCCTTTGTAATCGGACAGCGTATGCTGCACGCCGTACTGATCGGTCAGGGTAAAGTCAGGGGCCGGGATAACGCCGCTTTCCGGGTCTTCCTGTACCGTTTCGCCCTGGCCGTCCGACAGATAGCCGGTAAACCCGTTCATCAGGCCGGTCATGGTCATAATGCCCATGACAATCATAAGCACGGCGCCGATTTTAACAGTATAGCGCACCACGCCGCGGTGGCGGCTGAAAAAATGGAGCGCCGCGCCGGTAAACAGCCCGACGGCCAGAAAGGGCACGACAAACCCCAGCGTGTACACGCCGATGAGCAGGAATCCCGCGCCTGCCGTCTGCGACGACGACGCCATGATGAGCACGCTGCTCAGCGCAGGGCCGACGCAGGGCGTCCACGCGAAGCTGAAGGTAAAGCCAAGCACCAGCGCGGTCAGCGGGTTCATGGTCCACTGATCCAGGCGGAAGGGAAGCCGCCGTTCACGCTCCAGCCCGCCGGCGCGGCCGAACAGCCCCAGCTGGTAAAGCCCGAACAAAATCATAATCACGCCGCCGATCCGGGCAAACATCATGCGGTTGTGGTTAAAGAACTGCCCGAGCGCCGTCATGCCCAGCCCGAGCACAAAAAAGGTAAAGCTGATGCCCAGGACAAAGAAAAGCGTGTTCAAAAGAATTTTTCCGCGCGGATAAACGGTGGTTCCGTCGTCCCGCGTCTGCGCGCCTCCTGCCAGATAGCTGACATACAGCGGTACAAGCGGCAGCACGCACGGGGAGAAAAAGCTCAGCAATCCCTGTGCCAGCACGGTCAGCACCGGCACGCTCGCTTCAAGGGTAAAGCCCATTTGATGCGCTCCTTTTCTTCAGTGTTCGCAGGGATACAGCCATCATACCATTTCCGGGTGGCAAAAAGCAAGAAAAACCGGCTGTAAGAAAAACGGCGGCACGGTTTTCCGTGCCGCCGCGAAAGGGTGCGTGCCTCCATTGTCACCGCGCGGCGACGACAATAGAAGCATCCTGCAAAAAGTTTTTGGTCTGGTACAAAACCAGCACGCGGTCAATGCCGTTCTGCTGCGCGTATTCGCTCATGGGCAGCATATAGTACCGCGGATCGATGAGATGGATCTCAGAGAAATGCCGGGCCAGGAAGGGGACGAGCGAGTTGGAAAAAGAGTCCTTGACGAGCAGCAGGCGCTCGCCGTCGGGGTTTTCGCTGTTGCGGATGGTACAGACCGGGTAATTGCCGCCTAAAAACAGCGAATATTTGTCCTTTTGATCGGCGTAGCTCAGGTCGTAAAGGGGTTTTTCTTCGCCGTCGACCCACAGGCTCAGGCCTTCGACGTTGTAATAGACAATTTCGTCGGGCGCATATCCGCGCGCGCCGGCCTGCGAGTACAGGGTGCCATAAAAATCGGGCACCGTCACGCCGTCTTCGGGCAGGGGCAGGGGATCAAAGCCCATTTCTTCGGCGATAATCTCGTAAGCGGCGTAAGCGCCGGCCGACGTCCAGTGGTGGTCCGTGCGGTAAAAGGCCGGCAGGCCGCGCACATCGTACAAAGTATGCGACAGGTCAAAATACCCGTCGATGTCTGACGCCGCGTCGAGCAGCAGCTGCTGATCCCAGTTGGGGGCGTTGGCCGGCAGATCCTCGCGGTAAACCCACGCGGCCGACGGGATAAGCGAAAAGTGGACGGGCAGCCCCGTCGCGCCGGAAAGCCCCGCAACGGCCGCAAGGTTCTGCTCCATACGGCCGTCGGCCGGCGCGTCAAAGCGCTCGATCAGCCGGTCGCCGTCGGCAAAATAAATGCCGTTGTTTTCGGTCTTGAGCAGGGCGCGCTCGCAATAGTATTTCAGCCCGACCCACCAGTCGCGCCCCGCAAACTGGTCGGTCAGCCAGGTTTCGGCATCGCTGGTGTAACTGCCGTCAAACAGGGCCTGCCACGAAAAGACCGGCCGCTGCTCAAGCATACGGTTTTCCATGGGCGAAAACTCGCGGTCCGGCGTCAGAAGATTCCATACCAGCCCTGCAAGCAGAAACACGCAGAAGATGACGGTAATGACGAGAGGCATTTTGGATTTTTCCTGCATGGTTTTCACCCCTTAAAAGCGGAAATACAAAAACGGGTTGTAGCTGGCGTCGACAATATAGGCCGTCGACAGCATGAGAAAGATCACGCACAGCGCCGGCACCCATGCGGGAATCTTCTTTTCCGCCAGGCGGCGGTACAGCATGGCAGGCAGGGGCGTTGACGCGATGACCAGAATGATGAGCAGCGGGCCGTACAGCCGCAGGTAATAAAGGGCGCTCGGGTTGACAAGTCCGGCGCCGCCGAACATGGCGCTCACATAGGTGCGCATGACCGAAAGGTCTTCGATGGCAAAGATGACCCACCCGAAAACGGCCACAAGCAGCGCATAGATGTGCTGCACAGCGCGGGGGACGGTTTTGAGCACGCGCAGAAGGAAGGCCTTTTCCAGCATGAGCCAAAAGGCGAACCACAGTCCCCAGAACAGAAAGTTCCAGCTCGCGCCGTGCCAGATGCCGGTCAGCGCCCACACAATGAGCAGGTTGCGGTAGGTGCGCCACCGGCCGCGGCGGCTGCCGCCCAGGGGAATATAGACGTATTCGCGGAACCAGGTGCCGAGCGAGATGTGCCAGCGCCGCCAGAACTCGGTGACCGAGCGCGAGATATAGGGGTAGTCAAAATTCTTTTTGAACTCAAAGCCCAGCATCCGCCCCAGGCCGATAGCCATGTCGGAATAGCCGGAAAAGTCAAAATAGATCTGGAAGGCATAGGCCAGGATCCCCAGCCATGCGCCCAGCGCCGACAGCGCCGCCGCATTTTGCAGGCTGACGTCCCACAGCATACCGATGCTGTTGGCCAAAAGCACCTTTTTGCCAAGGCCGCAGATAAAGGTCTGCACGCCGCTGGCAAACTGCGCGACGTTTTCATGGCGCTCGCGCAGCTGGTCGTCCACATCTTTGTACTGGACAATGGGGCCGGCGATCAGCTGGGGGAACAGGGTGACAAAGGTGCCGAAGGTGACAATGTTTTTCTGCGCGCGCGCATCGCCGCGGTACACGTCGATGGTGTACGACATGGTCTGGAAGGTGTAAAAGGAAATGCCGATGGGCAGGGGGATCCCCAGCGGTTCGAGAGGCAGCGCGGGGAATACCGCCTTGAGGCTGGTGACGAAAAAGTCGTAATACTTGAAAAACACCAGCAGCAGCAGATTAAAAAAGACCGACGACAGAACAAAAAGCCGCGCTTTTTTGTCATTGGCACGGTGTTTTTCAACCAGCATGCCGTGGGTGTAGTCGATAAGCGTCGACAAAAGCATGATGGTGATGTAAACCGGCTCGCCCCAGCCATAAAAGAACAGGTTGACAACCAGCAGCAGCATGTTGCGCCACTTACGCGGCGCAACATAATAAGCTGCCAGTGTGATGGGCAGGTAAAAGAACAAAAAGACTACACTGCTGAAAACCATGGGCTTACGCTCCGGTCATCTCGTCGAAGGCGGCGACGGCCTCGTCAGCATAGGCGGATACGACAAACAGCAGGTACTGGCCGTTTTTGACCACCCGGGCGTCCTGTACGATTTCATAGACCTCGGGCAGGTACTGGGACCAGGTGGCGTCCAGGTCTTCCTGGCGCTGGGCAACGCCGGCCTCGACGTCTTCCATACTGCCCTCTTTGACCTTCATGACCAGGATCTCGTCAGCGTGGACGTTCATCTGCGAAATCGAGCCGCGGTAGTCCTCGAGCAGCTCGGTCGGTTCAAAGCCGTACAAAACGGACAGCGTCTCGTCGTCGATTTCGCCCATCATGGGCAGGTTGT
>CALWJQ010000003.1 GCA_944381055.1 uncultured Clostridia bacterium
AAGGCCAGCAAAAGCAGGAATATCATTGCTATTGTTGCCATTGTTCTTACAACCGTCTTGTTCACAACTATCTTCACACTGGGTTCCGGCTTAATTGATACAGTACAAGACCAGAATATCCGAAAGGAGGGCGGGGATGGTCAAGCCGTTCTCAACTACATCAGTGACGAAGTTTTTAATGATGTAAAGGGCAACGAATTGATTGACCGAATTGCCTATTCAAAGGCAGTTTCTTATCGTCTTAACAATTCGGGGCTTGCGAAATGGCGCTCTGATATGTGGTATATACTATTTTATGAGTAGCTGCCTTGGGCCGGGGATTTTTTATGCAGATTACAGGATAATCAGGCCATATTTACGGTGCAGCCGCTCCAGAAGTTCTGCGTCAAAGTCTGACGTGCCGTCATACAGCGCGATGCCGCAGAAGCGCCGCAGCGCCTGTTCAAAAACAGCGGGATCGTCGCCGCTCAGGGCAACGGGGACGCGCAGCATGTACTGGTGGGCGTCGAGCAGATCCAGCTGGTCGGGGCTGCTGACGCGCAGCCGCACCACGCCCCAGTTGTCTTCTTCCTGTTCGAGCAGCCAGCGGGAAAAGTCGACGTCGCCGCCGCCCAGATCACATTCGGCATCGATGTCGACGGCCGAATCCACGTCAAAGGCCTGGCCGCAGGTGACGGCGCGCAGCGGGCGCTCCCGCTCGTCCCCGCGGTCTTCGGGCACGGGAAGGGGGGCGAAGTAATCGAACTTTTCAGCCGCCGCCCGCAAAGCGCCCAGGCTGCCGTCATCCAGGGCGACGAGCAGCTGTGCAGGCGTCACCCGGGGGACAAGCTCGTCTTCTGTCCCGCTCGGTACGCACACCCCAAGCGGGACAGAGGCACAGGGCACCAGCTCGCGCAGCACCGCAGAAAGACGGTCGGGATCGGCTGGGCAGGCCAGGATGAAAGCCGAAGCGCCGACGCCTTCAAACAGGGCGAGCAGGGCCTCGGGCGTCCACTCATCGGCTGTCCGGCCGTCAGATTCGAGCTCGGCCAGCACGACGACCGGGCGTTCGGGCCGGACTTCGCGCGACAGGACGCAGGCGGCGCGGGCTGCCTGTGTGGGGTATTGGTCGTAAATCTGTACCAGCGTCAGCCCGCGCGAAGCGCGCAGGGCGCTCAGGCTGACAACGGCGGGCAGCGGAAAAGGAAGAGGAGTCATATAAAAACCTCGATGATGAACCGCTAAGGATCCCAATAAGCCTAATCAATCAGGTTGGTGACATTGCCCAGCACGTCGACGGTGTACTGCTGGGGCTGTGCGGCGTACTCGCGCGCCAGCTCGAGGGCTTTTTCATACTGCAAATCGACGGTTACCGTCTGCCCGGCGTAATTTTCAAGCGCGGAGTTGATGGCCTGCGCGCTGTATACGTTGCAGATGGGGGACACGGCCAGCTGATAATCCTGCTGGAAGGCGATCAGCGCGGCCAGCGTCGAGAAGCCGAACGAGTAGGAAACCTGCCCGGCGTCCAGGTACCCCAGGGCCGACAGGGCGCGGTTGAGCAGATAGGGGCCTTCGCCGACAAAGCCAAACGTCATGTCGGTTGTCGGCACCGGGTCGCACGAAGCGGCGGGATGCCGGGTCGTCTCGTTGTGGACCTCGTAGGTCGGGGTCAGGCCGACACCCTCATAATCAGGAGTCGACGGGGCGATGAGCTCGACCGAGGTGATGACGGCCGCCGAATTGTCGGGGAAGGTCAGGTGGTACTGCCCGCGCGCCTTGCCGTAGGTCTGCTCGCCGACCGAAACGGCGTACCCCAGGTCGCACAGCGAAGCCTGCACGACTTCGGCGGCGCTGGCCGAGCCGCCGTCAGACAAAATAATGATTTTGTTCAGGGCCGGGCCGATGCCTTCTGAAGTCACAGACTGATAAAACCTTTCGCCGTTCTGCTTGGTGCAGTAGCCGAAAAAGTCGACGCTGACGGGCAGCAGACGGTTAATGACGTTGTAAGCCATGTTCAGGTCGCCGCCCGGGTTTCCGCGCAGGTCGAGGATGAGCGAACGGCAGTTGTTTTCCGTCATGTCCTGAATGGCAAAGACAAACTTGATGTACGATGCGGTGTCGGCGAAGCGCGCCCACTTCATGTAATACACGCCGTCTTCAACGAGATAGGAAGAGAAGTTGGGCGTGCCCATCTGGGCGCGGACCAGGGTAAAGCGGAGCTCGGCTTCGCCGCGCCGGACAACGACGGTTACTTCGGTGCCCTCTTCGCCGCGCAGCAGCGAAGACACCTCGGTCAGATCCTTGCCGCGCAGGGTGACGCCGTTGGCAGTCACAAGCAGGTCGCCGGGCTTGACGCCGGCCTCGTCTGCCGGGCCGCCGGCCGTCACGTCGGTCACTTTGGCGTACTCGCCGTCGAGCTGCATGGTGATGCCGACGCCGACATAGCTTTCGGTCGTGGGGAAGGCGGTGTCATAGGTGCCGGCGGGGATGAACATGGAATGGCTGTCATAGCTGCCCAGCATGGATTCCATGAAAAGGTTGTAAAGATCCTCGTCTTCGAACATGGTGAGCAGGGCGCGCATAACGGGGTCGTCTTCGCTCGAAGAGTCGATGCCGTAAATTTTGATGAACTCGGCGATGGCTTCCATGCGTTCATAGCGCTGGTCGGCCGTCAGCCCGGGCTGTTCTTCCGCCGCCGCACCGGCCAGGGACGGCAGCAGCATGAGGCAGACAAGAAGGGCGGAGAGCAGTTTTTTTGTCTTCATAAACGATCCTTTCTCGCGGGCGCTGTAAAAGCGCGGGGAAGCGCCGGAAGACGGCGCGGGTTACATATGGTCGGGCGCTGAAACGCCAAAGGCCGAGAGCGTGTTTTCAATGACCGTGGCGACGCAGCCGATGAGCACGATGCGCGCGTCGCGCAGCGCGTCGCTGCCCGCATCCTTGATGCGGCAGGCCGTATAGAAGTGGTGGAAAGCCGACGCGACCTGGGTGGCGTAGCGGTTGAGGCGCGACGGCTCGCGCGCTTCGGCGGCCAGACGGATTTCTTCGGGCAGGCGGGCCAGCTCGCGGATAAGATCGAGCTCGCTCGGATCCTGCAAAAGCGAAAGGTCGGCGTTCGGGGCGCCGAGCGAAATGCCGTCCTGCGTCAGCGCCTTTAAAATGCTCTTGATGCGCGCATGGGCGTACTGCACATAATAGACCGGGTTGTCGCTGTCCTGCCGCACGGCCAGGTCAAGGTCAAACTCGAGATGGGTGTCGGCGGCGCGCGAATTAAAGAAGTACCGCGCCGCGTCGACCGGGATTTCGTCCAGGAGGTCGGACAGCGAAATGGCCTTGCCGGTCCGTTTGGACATGCGGACGACTTCGCCGTCGCGCATCAGGCGCACCAGCTGCATGCGCACGATCTCCAGCCGGTGGGTCCCGTCAAGCCCCAGCGCGTCGAGCGCCGCCTTGAGCCGGGCGACATGGCCGTGATGGTCGGCGCCCCAGATGTTGATGGCGCGGTCAAAGCCGCGGCGTTCCAGCTTGTCCCGGTGGTAGGCGATGTCGGCGGCAAAATAGGTGTAGAAACCGTTCTGCCGGCGCAGGACGTCGTCTTTTTCGCAGCCGAAATCGGTGGTGCGCAGCCACAGGGCCCCGTCTTTTTCATAAGTGCAGCCCCGCTGCGTCAAAAGGTCGATGGTTTCGCGCACATAGCCGCTGTCGTGCAGCGTCGACTCGAAAAACCAGTTGTCATAATGAATCCCGTAACGGGCCAGATCCCCGCGCATCCGGGCCAGGTTGCGTTCAAGCCCAAAGGGAACAAGGGCGGCGCGGCGCTCTTCCGAGGGCTTTTGGGCAAAGCCGTCGCCGTGTTCTTCGCGGAATGCGGCGGCCAGCTCGCGGATGTCGTCTCCGTGGTAGCCGTCTTCGGGGAAGGGAAAGGCATCTTCGCCCAGGATGAGCTGCATGTAGCGCGCTTCGAGCGAAAGGCCGAATTTTTCAATCTGGTTGCCCGCGTCGTTGACGTAAAACTCGCGGGTGACATGGTGGCCGGCGCGGGACAGCACTTCGGCCAGGCTGTCGCCCAGAACGCCGCCGCGCGCGTTGCCCATGTGCATGGGGCCGGTCGGGTTGGCAGAGACGAACTCGACCATGATTTTTTCCGGCTTTTCACAGGCGGTGCGGCCGTAAGCGGCCCCTTCATCGCGGATGTTTTCGACGACGCCCTGAAACCAGCCGGGGGCAAGGCGCAGGTTCATAAAACCGGGGCCGGCGATTTCGACGCTGGAAAAGGCGCTGCCCGTCAGGTCAAGGTGCGAGGCAACGCTGTCGGCAATTTTCCGCGGGGGCAGGCGCAGGGCCTTGGCACTCTGCATGGCGAATGTGCAGGCGTAATCGCCGTTTTTCAGATCTTTGGGTACTTCGATCTGGGGCGGGGCCAGTTCGGCGCGGGGCAGCTCCCCGGCGTCTGCGGCCCGCTCGTAGCCGGCCCAGATCAAAGCGGAAGCGGCGTTCATGGCGTTTTGAATATGGTTCATAACAGTTTTCCTTTCGTCCGGTCTGTTCAAAGTCTAAAAAGCGCGCCGGGGCAGGCTTTCGTCTTCGCCGGTGGCGCGTACGTCAATGCACAGGTTGTTGACGCCGGCGTGGGCGTGGTCGATTTCGACGGCGTAGCGCACGTTTAAGCTGCCGCCCTGATCGGTCAGGGAGTTCTGGATGCATTCGGTGCGCACGGAAACGGTCAGCGGGCCAAAGCCGGTCTCATACAGCGACATGTGGCGCTTGCCCTCTTCAAACACGAGCTGGGACGGGTAAAGCCCGGTGCGCAGGACGGTGACCGAGCCGTTTGAGACCTTGAGCGTCGTTTTGGTGCCCGTCATGCCGGTCAAATCGGTTTCATCGTACGTCACATAATAGCTGCCGTTGCGCCGGTAATAGCGTCCGGCCGTCACCAGCGTGACAATGTCGGTTTCCGGGTCGTCCAGCTCCTGCCGCCCCCGAATGGAAATAATGGCATCCTTTTTCAAGCGGAGGCCTCCTTCTCTGAACTTTGCGCAAAACAAGGCGTTCTTTTGCGCCGTGTCCTTTATTATAGCACCAAACCATACGGAACACAATGCCAAAACTGTGCAAAGCCGTCCAGAACGCGGGCGGTTTGTAACAAATTGCGAAAAAATGCAAAATGCGTTGAAAATAAAGCAACTTTGTGATACCATTAACGTGAGCTAGATTGGGCTTTTCCCCGCGGCGCAAGCGGCGGGGAGTGGAGGCTGAAAAGGGTGATCTGAAAAGCCGGCCCGCCAGGCGCCCGCAGGGAAGCGGGATCCGGCCCGCCGCGCCGTTTCAGCGCAGCCTTTGGAGCATCCAACAACAATTTAAGGAGTGGGCTTATGAAAGTGAACATCACCGAAACCGTGCTGCGTGACGCGAACCAGTCGCTGATCGCAACCCGCATGCCGCTGAAGGACTTCGTCGACATTTTGGAGACGATGGACCAGGCGGGGTACTATTCTCTTGAGTGCTGGGGCGGCGCCACCTTTGACTCCTGCCTGCGCTACCTCGACGAAGACCCGTGGGAGCGCCTGCGCACGATCCGCAAACACGTCAAAAAAACCAAGCTGCAGATGCTGCTGCGCGGGCAGAACATTCTGGGGTACAAACATTATCCTGACGACATCGTCCGTGCCTTTGTGCGCAAGTCGGTCGAGAACGGCATTGACATCATCCGTATCTTTGACGCGCTCAACGACCTGCGCAACATCGAAGTCGCCGTCGACGAGGCCGTCAAGGCCGGCGCGCATGTCCAGGGCGCGCTGTGCTACACCATCAGCCCTATCCATAACCAGGAGACCTTTGTTGATTTGGCCAAGCAGCTTGAAAAAATGGGCTGCCATTCCATCTGCATCAAGGATATGGCCGGCATCATGAGCCCCAAGGTCGCCTACAATTTGGTCTCGGCCATGAAAAAGGCCGTCAAGCTTCCCATCGTCGTGCATACCCACTCGACGACCGGCCTGGGCCCCATGACGCTGCTCAAGGCGGTCGAAGCGGGCGCCGACACCATCGACACCGCCATTTCGTGCTTCTCGGGCGGCACTTCGCAGCCGGCGACCGAGTCGCTCAGTTACAGCCTCAAGGAAATGGGCTTTGACACCGGGCTCAAAGAAGACAAGCTCAAAGAGATCAACGATTTCTTCAAGCCGGTGCAGAGCCAGGCGCTGTCGAGCGGGCTTTTGAACCCCATTGTCATGAACACCGAGACCGACGCTTTGGTTTACCAGGTGCCGGGCGGCATGTTGTCCAACCTGGTGGCGCAGCTCAAGGCGCAGAACGCCCTCGACCGCTTCCCCGAGGTCTTGCAGGAAGTGCCGCGCGTGCGCGAAGACCTGGGGTATCCGCCGCTCGTCACCCCCTCGAGCCAGATGGTCGGCGTGCAGGCGACGACCAATGTTCTCGTCGGCGAGCGCTATAAAAACGTCTCGAAAGAGATCAAGGCCTATCTGCACGGCGAATACGGCCGCGCGCCCGGCAAGGTCAACGAAGAGCTGCGCAAAAAGGTCCTGGGCGAAGAAAAGCCCATCGAGTGCCGCCACGCCGACCTGCTGCAGCCCGGTTTTGAAAAGGCCAAGGCCGAAATCGGCGATCTGGCCAAGAGCGACGAAGACGTTTTGTCCTATGTCGCCTTCCCGCAGATTGCCGAAAAGTTCCTGAAACACCGTGCCGAAAAAGAAAAGAACACCGTTCACTACACCATTGAGGAAGCGTAAGGAGGGCTTGATATGACTGTGACCCTTGCCGAATCGCTGGGCTATTCCATTTTGGGCATGGCGGTCGTCTTTGTCATGCTGGTGCTTCTGATGGTCGTCATCTTTGCCATGGGCAAGGCGATGACCCAGGGCAAAAAGCGGCAGCCCGCCGCTCCGGCCGCTTCTGAAGCGCCCGCCGCCCCCGTGCCGGCCCCGGCCCCCGACCCCAAAGCGGGCAAGGTTCCGGCGCGCGGCTCGCTGGGCGACGTCGACCTGCACACCGTTGACGACCGCACAGCCGCGATTCTGATGGCCATTGTGGCCGACAAGATGGGCGCGCCTTTAAACGAGCTGCGCTTTATCAGCATCAAAGAAATACAGTGAGGTGTCTTGAAATGAAATACAAGGTAACGCTGAACGATAAGACCTACGAAGTCGTCGTCGAGCGCGGCGAAGCCATTTTAGTCGACGAATACGCAGCCGTCCCGGCCCCCGCCCCGGCGCCCGCCCCTTCGGCGGCGCCCGCTCCGGCCGCGGCCCCTGCGCCCGCGCCTGCGGCGGCTCCGGCAGCCCCGGCCGTGGCAGGCGGCGAACCGGTCGCGGCCCCCATGCCGGGCACCATCCTCGACGTCAAGGTCAAAGCGGGCGACAGCGTCAAGAGCGGCCAGCTCATCGCCATTCTGGAAGCCATGAAAATGGAAAACGAAATCTTCTGCCCGCGTGACGGCGTCGTTGCGCAGGTCGTTGCCACCAAGGGATCGTCGGTCGATACGGGCGCACCCATCATTATTCTGAGTTAAGGGGGTGTGCCGGCATGGGAGCTATCTCGGAAACCCTGGTTAATCTCTGGCAGTCATCCGGCTTTTCCATGCTGTTCGACGACTGGCGCAATCTCATTATGATTGTGTTGGCCTGTGTACTGCTGTATCTGGGGATTGTCAAAAAGTTTGAACCGCTTTTGCTCGTCGGCATTGCCTTTGGCATGCTTTTGACCAATTTGCCCGGCGGCGGACTGTACCACCCCGAGCTGTGGGACGCCATTATGGACGGCACCAAAACCTACGGCGCCGTTTTGGCAGAAGGCGGACTGCTTGATATTCTGTACATTGGTGTAAAAACCAGCGTCTACCCCTGTCTGATCTTCCTCGGCGTCGGCGCGATGACCGACTTTGGCCCGCTGCTTGCCAACCCCAAGAGCCTGCTTTTGGGCGCGGCCGCGCAGCTTGGCATTTACTGCGCCTTTATCCTGGCGGTTTTGCTGGGCTTTAACGGCAACGAAGCGGCGTCCATCGGCATCATCGGCGGCGCCGACGGCCCGACGGCCATTTTCCTGACCAGCATCCTGGCTCCGCACCTGCTGGGCGCTATCGCCATCGCCGCCTATTCGTACATGGCGCTCATTCCCATGATCCAGCCGCCCATCATGCGCGCGCTGACCACGGAAAAAGAGCGCCAGATCAAAATGGATCAGATGCGTACCGTCAGCAAAAAGGAACGTATCGTCTTCCCCATTGTCGTTGTCATTTTCACCGTGCTGCTGCTGCCGTCAGTCGCGCCCCTGCTCGGTATGCTTATGCTGGGCAACCTGCTGCGTGAGTGCGGCGTCACCGAACGCCTGAGCGACACGGCGCAGAACGCGCTGATGAACATCGTCACCATCATGCTGAGCGTCAGCGTCGGCGCGACGACGGTCGGCAGCCGTTTCCTGACGGCCAGCACTCTGAAGATCGTCGCGCTGGGCCTGTTTGCGTTCTGTTTCTCGACGGTCGGCGGCCTGCTGCTGGGCAAGCTTTTGTGCAAGCTGTCGGGCGGAAAGATCAACCCGCTTATCGGTTCGGCCGGCGTGTCCGCCGTCCCCATGGCGGCCCGCGTGTCCCAGGTCGTGGGACAGAAATCCAACCCGACCAATTACCTGCTCATGCACGCCATGGGACCCAACGTGGCCGGCGTCATCGGTTCGGCGGTCGCGGCGGGATTTTTGCTGGCTATCTTTGGCTAAGGAGTGTTTGCAATGCGACTTTCAGAGCTGACCTGGCCGCAGGCGGAAAAATACTTTGCCGCGCATGACACCGTCATCATCGGCGTCGGCAGCATTGAATGCCACGGCCGCCACATGCCGCTGGGAACAGACACCATCATCCCGGACTTTCTGCTGGCGCAGATCGAGCAGAAGACCGACGCGCTGATCTGCCCGACCATTCCCTACGGCGCGACGGAATACCTGGGCGATTTTCCCGGCACCGTCAACCTGGGCCCCGAGCTTTTGTACCAGGTGCTGTCCCGCGTGTGCTCCGAGCTGTACCGCCACGGCGCGCGCCGGTTCGTCATTTTAAACGGCCACGGCGGCAACCGGCAGAGCATCGAGCGCGTGGGGTTTGAGCTGCAGCGCCGCGGCGCGCTGCTTGCCATGCTCAACTGGTGGCTTATGGCGTGGGATCTCAATCCCGCGTGGAAGGGCGGCCACGGCGGCGGCGAAGAAACGGCCGCCATTCTGGGTATCAACCCCGATCTGGTCGACCGGGCTGAACTGTACGCCCCGGCCGGCCTGCGCGACCTGACCGGCGAGCTGCGCGCAACAGGGATGCGCACCGTGCGCTATAAAGGCGTCGAGGTCGACATCCCGCGCGTTACGGCCAGCGTTACCGACAACGGCTGGGTCGGGCCGGATCATCCGGAAACGGCGACCGAGCAGTGGGGGCGCGACATGCTACTTGCTTCAGCGGACTACATTGCCGATTTTATCGGCGAGTTCCAGAAGATCGACCTTGAAAAGGCCTGTAAGATTTTTTAAGCCCCGCGGAATAAAGCCCCAAAGGCCCGGACACAGTGTCCGGGCCTTTTTGACGGCAGGACGCACATTCCGCCCGCGAAACGGCAGGTTTTTGGGGACTGGCTTGACAGTCGAGCGGCTTTTTGCGCGATTTTTCTTGAAATCCGGCGGGAAAGGGCTATAATGTGCATTGCAGCCCGGCCGGCTGGAAGCGGGGGCGGCGGCCCCGGTACCACAGGAGGAATCCCAATGGAAGAGAAAATTACATTTGGAAAATTTATCGCCCGCAAGCGCAGGGAAAAAGCCCTGACGCAGCGCGAGCTGGCAGAGCAGCTGTATGTCACCGAGTCGGCGGTTTCAAAATGGGAACGCGGAGTTTCTTATCCGGACATCACGCTGGTCGTGCCGCTTTGCCGGGCGCTCGACGTCACGGAACACGAGCTGATCGCCGGGGCGGAAGATGTGCAGCAAAGGGCGGCGGACCGCCAGGCGCAGCAATACCGCGCTTTGGTGCGCGCCTGGTCATGGACTTTTTACATCCTTTATGCCGTGTCGCTTGCCGTGTGTTTTGCCGTCAACTTGATAGTCGAACACCGGCTCTCATGGTTCTTTCTGGTTTTCGGGGGCGAAGCGCTGGCCTTTTCGCTGACATCGCTGCCCCTGATCGTGCCGAAAAACAAAGGCATGTGGACATTAGCAGGTTTTTTTGCCAGCCTGTGTCTGCTGCTTGCCATTTGCTGTATCTATGTCGGCGGCGACTGGCTGGCCGTAACGCTGACGGCCGTGAGCTTTGGCTTTTGCGTCGTCTTTGCGCCGCTGATCCTGCGTGAGCTTTCGCTGCCCGCGCCGCTTGGCCGTCACCGGACGCTGATCTGTTTTGTGATTGACACCGCTCTGCTGTTTTTGCTGGTGGTGCTGGCGTGTCTGTATACCGGCATCGGAAGCCTGCTTTGGACAACGGCTTTCCCCGTGACGCTGTACTCACTGCTGCTGCCGTGGGGCCTGATGGCGGCCATTCGATATGTGCCGGTCAACGGTTTTTTCAAGACCGCGCTGTGCCTGACCGAGGCAGGGGTATGGACCTTTTTGCTCAACAGCGTGCTTGCCGTCTTCATCGACGGCGCCCGGTTTTCGCTGGCGCCGTGGAACTGGGCAGACTGGTCGGACGCTTATTTTTCCGGCAATGTCGTTGCGATCTTTGCCGCGGCGTGCCTGGCGTTTGCCCTGGTGTTTGCCGCGGGCGGCATCGTGCTTGAGACGCGCAGGCGCAAAGAGTAGCCGGAAAATCCTCGCTTTTTCTCTGCGGCTGTGATACAATACCCGTAAAGGGGGAAAAAACAAATGACAGCTGTTTCCAATGTTTATGCGGCGCTTGAGCAGTGCTTCAGGCCGCAGGAATGTACCGATGTTTTTCCCGTCATCGGGGAACAATGCCATAACACGGACGAGATCGCGCAGGTTTTTACCGCGACCTTTGCCTCGGACGAGGTGTTTGCGGCGCTGGACGCACTGGACGCGCACGACTGCCTGCTGTTCACGCACCACCCGGCGCCGCAGAGGAGCGATCTCAACGCCCCGGCGCCCGCCATTCCCGGGCGGCATTTTGACTGGATGCGACAGAGGCGCGTCAACCTGTTTTCGTATCATATCCCGCTCGACCGCAACAGCGAGTGGTCGCCGGGGACCAACCTGGCCCGCGCTGTGGGACTGACGCCTTATGAAGAGTTTTACGAACAGAACGGCGTGCGAATGGGACTTTTGTGCCGCAGCGGCTTTGCATCGCTGGACGAGCTGGCAGACGCGCTGTCGCGGGCTGTGGGCCACGGGGTGCGCGTCTACCCTTACGGCGGACAGGAACTGCGGGACGGGCACGTCGCCGTCATGGCGGGCGGAGCCAGCAACAAAGCCATTTATGCCGAGCTGCGGGACAAAGGGATCAACGCTTTTGTCACGGGCGTCACCAGCCCGGCGGTCAGCTGGGTGGCGGGGATTCACACCGAGGCGCGGGAAAACGGCGTCAGCCTGGTGGGCGGCGGGCACTACTCGACGGAAAAGTTCGCACCCATGGCCATGGTCCGGTTTTTTGAAAACCTGGGCCTGCCGGCGCGCTTCATTCCCGAAACGCCCAACATGGCAGAACTGTAAAAAGCGGAAAAAACGGGGCCCGGCAGATACTCTGCCGGGCCTTTTGACGATGGACTATGCGTTGATGTCCAGAAAATCGCGGGCTTTGTTTTCCAAAAGCTCGACGAGCGCGTCGGAGCCGTACTGCTTGCCGAAGCGGCGTTCGACTTCGGCCGTCAGCCCGCGGCCGCGGTCGCCGTAGATATTGCGTACGCAGCGGTCAAAGGTGGACAGCAGGTGGCCGCAGTGATAGGCGAAGGGACGCTGGTTCTTTTTGTCGCGGGGGGCGCGGGGCTTTTCGCCCGCGCCGTGCAGGACGAACTCGCACACGCCGGCCGAATGCATGGTGCTGCGGGTTTCAAAATGGACGTCCGGATTAAAGCCCCGGGCGAGGGAAAGATCCAGGTCGCGGCAATAGCTTTCGGCGCAGTCCATCGCGCCCATTTCGCTGAATTGCGTGTTCCAGGGGCATTTGTGGACGAGATAATGGTGATCGGGCGCAGTTTCCAGAACCTCGTTTTCTGAAAAGCTTGGGTCGGTGTACTCCCACTCGCCATAGGACATGTAGGTGCCCAGCGTTAGCTCACAGCCGTCGCGCAGGGCGCGCTGGGCCATCCGGGCGCCGCGTTCTTCGGCATATTTGCGGGTGCAGAACAAAAAGACGCGCTCGGCGCCTGCCGGGTCAAGCTCATGGATCAAACGGTAGTACTGTGCCGCGATAAATGCGTGCTGTTTTTCGTTGAGCATATTGATTCCTCCCGTTGCCTGAATATCTTCATTATAACGGCTGCAAGAAAATTGTCAACCGCAGGGCCGTGTCCGGCCGGGCCGCATACAATGGGGAGAAAGGCAGAGCCCTGCCTTTTGGAAGGAGGAAATGATATGAATCAGGGCCAACCGATGCACTGG
>CALWJQ010000004.1 GCA_944381055.1 uncultured Clostridia bacterium
AGTGACGAGTGGAGGAAGCACCCAGCCCGACCCCGTAACGCCGGCCGGGCCGTCGGGCGACACGCCGTCGGGCTGGGCGGTGGAAAACGTCAACACCGCCGTCGAAGCGGGCATTGTGCCCGAGACGCTGCAGTCGGCGTACACGCAGGCGACGACCCGCGCCGAGTTCTGCGCGCTGGCCGTCGAGCTGTACGAGACCGTGCTCGGCACGGAAATCACCGAGCGCGCCACATTCAGCGA
The DNA here is from genome assembly GCA_944381055.1 of uncultured Clostridia bacterium. Lineage (GTDB taxonomy): Bacteria > Bacillota > Clostridia > Oscillospirales > Butyricicoccaceae > Ventrousia. Next base: position 241 of record CALWJQ010000004.1, read on the forward strand.
TACGACCGACGTCAACGTCGAAAAGATGGCCGGTCTGGGGGTTGTCAATGGTGTGGGCGACGGCAAATTTGACCCGAGTGCGTCCCTGACCCGCGAGGAAGCGGCGGCCATGCTGGCGAGATTGGCCAATGTCATGGAAAAGCCGCTGACGTCCGGGACGGCGTCGTTTGCCGACAATGCGTCCGTTTCCGGCTGGGCGATTGAGGCCGTGGGGCAGGTGCAGGCTTCGGGCATCATGAACGGTGTTGAGGGCAACCGGTTCGCGCCTGCCGATCCGTATACCCGAGAGCAGAGCATTGTCACCATGCTGCGGCTGTATGATTTTGTCAAATAAATAAAAACTGCCGGGCGGCGCTGTGCCGTCCGGCAGTTTTTGTTTTTTTCCGCTTTCAGCGGCGGGGGAAGGTCGTACTTTTTGTCACGAGCAACAAAAAGTACCAAAAAACGCCCACAGCGTAACCTTTGCCATCCCCGGATCCACCGAAGGTGGGACGCCGCCGGGCGGCCGCGCACGCGCAGGGGAGGCTCTGCCGACCCGGAGCAATGAAATGAAAGGGGTCCCCATGAGGCTCGAACGGAGTGAGCCGAATGGGGAAGCAAGCGCAGCGCCTTGGGCTGCACCGCAAAAGTCACAGAAAAATTTTTGAACCCTCTTGACAAACAGGCTGTACTACTGTATTATTGTACCATGAACTTAATACAATAGTACGGGAGGCGGAAGCATGACATGGGACTTCAGCGGCGACCGGGCCATATACGTCCAGATCGCCGAACAGGTCAAGCTGCGCATCATCGCGGGAATCTACCCGGTGGGGACGCGCCTGCCGTCGGTGCGCGAGCTGGCGGCCGAGGCGTCGGTCAATCCCAACACCATGCAGCGGGCGCTGTCCGAGCTTGAGCGTGAAGGGCTTTTGTATTCCGAGCGCACGAGCGGGCGGTTTGTCACCGAAGACAGCGCGATGATTGCAAAGGCAAAGGCTGCGCTGGCGCAGGAAGTCATCGACGACTTTTTTGCCCGCATGGAGCGGCTGGGATACACCCGCGCCGCGGCACGGCAGCAGATTTTAGACACGGAGGGCGAAAACAATGGATGAACTGTTGGTTTGCAACAAGCTGGTAAAAAGCTATGGCGTCAAGCTGGCGCTCAATTATGTTGATCTGACGCTGCCGCGCGGCAAAATCGTCGGGCTGCTCGGCCCCAACGGCAGCGGCAAGACGACGCTTATCAAGCTGGCCGCCGGAATCCTGACGCCGACGGCGGGCGAGATACTGATTGACGGCCATGCGCCGGGTATCGCCACCAAAGAAGTCGTGTCCTACCTGCCTGAGCGCAGTTATCTCAACGACTGGATGTCCGCGGGCGAAATCATTGACATGTTCCGGGACTTTTATAAAGACTTTGACCCGCAAAAAGCCTATGACATGCTCGACCGGCTGGGGGTCAGCCGCAAGGATAAGCTCAAGACCATGTCCAAGGGCACCAAAGAAAAGGTGCAGCTCATTCTGGTCATGAGCCGCAGCGCGCAGCTTTACCTGCTCGACGAACCCATCGGCGGCGTCGACCCGGCGGCGCGCGACTATATTCTGGACACCATCATCAGCAACTACGCCGAAAACAGCACGGTCGTCATTTCGACCCACCTGATTGCGGACGTGGAAAAGGTGCTGGACGAGGTGGTCTTTATTTCCGGGGGAAAGATCGTTTTGCAGTCGTCGGTCGACGACATTCGGGAAAAAGAGGGAAAGAGCGTTGACGCGCTTTTCAGGGAGGTATTCAAATGTTAGGCAAGCTGCTCAAGTACGAAGTTCGGGCGACGGGGCGGACCTTTCTGCCGCTGTTTGCCGTTTTGTTCCTGTTTACGGTCATCAACAAGATTTTTTTCATCATCCAGCCCCACAACTTTTCCCTGCCGCAGGGCATCAGTATGACGGTCTATGTTATCACGCTGATAGGCATTTTTGTCGCGACCTTGCTCATCACCATCCAACGGTTTTACAAGAACCTGCTCGGCGATGAAGGCTACCTGATGTTTACCCTGCCGGTCAGGCCGTGGCAGCTGATCACGAGCAAGCTCATCGTCTCGGCGCTGTGGAGCGTCGTCAGCTGCATTGTCGCCGTTTGCAGCATCATGGTCATGGCCATCGGGCTGGACGACCTGCGCGACTTCCCCGCGGCGTGGCGCTTTATCTGGCAGAACATGGATAAATGGTTCGGCCTGTCGCCGCTGGCGTTCTTTATTGAGCTTGTGCTGCTCATGCTGGCTGGGCTGGCTCTGAGCATTCTGGTCGTTTACCTGTCCATCGCGCTGGGGCACCAGCTTAACAGCAAAAAACTTCTCGGCAGCTTTGGCGCCTTCCTGGTCGTCACGACGGCCATTCAGACGGTGACTATGGTGGGCATTTCACTGCTGCCGCATATCGGCCATTGGCTGGACCGCGGATTTGGATTCTATCGCTGGATGAATACGCTGTCGGTGGACACGGTCGCACATATGGGGATGTGGTTCGGCATTGCTTACGAGGTCTTTTTCTCGGCGGTATGTTTTTTCGGTACGAACTATCTGCTGACCAAGCGGCTCAATTTGGAATAATATGGCGATCCCGCCCCAAAGGGGGCGGGGGCTGCATTGAGAAAGGATAAACGGTATGCATGTGAACAAGAAGTGGGCTGCCCTGGCGGCGGCTGTCATTTTGCTGGCTTCACTGACGGCCTGCGCCCCGGCGTCCCCGCAGGATATTGTCGCGGAAGGGTTGGGCATCGACATTTCGGGCGGCAGCGCAGTCTCGCATTCTGATACTCATGGCGGCCTGCACGGCGACGGCACGACCTGCATCGTGCTGGCGTTTGACGACGATGCGCTTTTGGAGCAGATCAGGGAAAGCTGGAACGCGTTCCCGCTGGATGAGACGGTGACAGCGCTGGTGTACGGGACGGGCAGCGCCGGCCCGTACCTGGCGGACGGCGAGGGTCGTGCGCTGATCCCCGAGATACAGAACGGTTACTGTCTGCTCATCGACAGGCAGGCAGACCGCGGCGGGGATATCCTGGACAGGGCCTCTTTCAACTTTACGCTGGGGCTGTATGACGCCGACACGCAGACCCTGTACTATTTTGAGCTGGACACCTGAAAAACGACTGCTTTTCGAGGCAAAGCTACACTTGACAAAGCACAGGCGATGCCGTATAATGAAAAATAATGAGTATTCAGGGGTGGTGCAAAGTCAGCCCATCCGGATGCCGTATTTTTTGATTGAGAGGGGTCAGACGCAGCAATGGACGACGAAGGCGGCGAAAGCGACGAGCGATGTGCCCGCCGGGCGACCGGCCTGAATCTGCGGATACAGACATACCCGTGCATTGTACACTTGGTGCATGGGTGTGTCTTTTTGTGTTTCCGCAGGTTTTTGAGCTGAGGGCACCGGCAGAAAGCAAATCGGTATCGTCAATTTTGTCTAATTTTTAATGAGGTGGAAAGAAAGTGACTCAATCTATTTGGGGACAGATCCTGATACAAGTCATACTTATCGCATTCAACGCGATTTTTGCCTGCGCCGAGATCGCCGTTATTTCGGTCAGCGACATTCGCCTGGGGCAGCTGGCGCAAAAGGGCGACAAGCGCGCCAAGCGCCTTCAGTGGCTGACCAGCCAGCCGTCGCGCTTTTTGTCGACCATTCAAATCGCCATTACCCTGTCCGGCTTTTTGGGCGCGGCTTTTGCGGCCGAAAACTTTTCTGATCGCCTGGTCGACTGGGTTATGTCGATGGGCGTCAGCGTTTCCGAAAACGTCCTCAGCACGATCTTTGTTATTGTCATCACGATCATTTTGTCGTACTTTACCCTGATTTTCGGCGAACTGGTGCCCAAGCGGGTCGCCATGCGCAAGTCGGAAGCGGTGGCTTTGGCCATTTCTGGGCTGGTGTACTTTATCGCCAAGCTGTGCGCGCCCGTTGTGTGGATTCTGACCATTTCGACCGGCGCCGTGCTGCGGCTGCTGGGCATTGACCCCAACGCCGAAGACGAAGAGGTCAGTGAAGAAGAGATCCGCATGATGGTCGACGCAGGCAGCGAAAAGGGCGTTATTGACGTGGCGGAAAAAGAGATGATCCAGAACGTCTTTGAGTTCGACGACCTGACAGTGGGCGAGTTCTGCACGCACCGTACGGATCTTTCGATGCTGTGGGAAGAAGAGTCTGACGAACAGTGGGATCGGACCATCCGAGACAGCCGTCACACCCGTTATCCCATCTGCGGCGAAACCGTCGACGACGTCATTGGTGTTTTGAACGCCAAGGATTATTTCCGTCTGGATGATAAAAGCCGCGCCAGCGTCATGAAAAACGCGGTGTACGCCCCGTACTTTGTGCCCGAGGGGCTGAGCGCGAATATCCTGTTCCGTCAGATGCAGCAGAGCCGCAACCCCTTTGCCGTGGTGCTTGACGAGCACGGCGGCATGGAAGGCGTCGTCACGATGAAAGATCTGCTCGAGCAGCTGGTCGGCGACCTGGAAGACGAGCAGGCCGCCCCGCCGCAGGAAGAGGAAATTGAACGCGTCGATTCCCAGACGTGGAAGATCAGGGGCAGCGCGCTGATGGAAGACGTCGCCGAAGAATTGGATGTCGAGCTGGACGATGAGGACGTCGATACGTTTGGCGGATTTGTGTTTTCCAATTACGGTTCGGTGCCCGACGACGGCACGCAGTTTGAAATCGACGTCGAAGGGCTGCATATCCGCGTTCTCGAGGTCAAGGATCATAAGCTGGAAAAGGCCCTGGTCTGTAAAAACCAGCCCGTGTCGGAATCGGACGGGGAGGCAGACGAATAAAAAAAGCCCCTCGCGGGGCTTGCCGCGAAGGAAGCAGAAAACCGATTGGCCGCCGCAAAAACTGCGGCGGCCAATTCTATTTTTATAGCGCAGCCGCCCCTCGGCCGAGGGGCGGTTGTTTTTACGTTCCGGACAAGCCGTCCGGTTCGGCGGGCGGTTCTGCGCCGGAAGGGAAAAAGCTTCGCAGGCGGAAGAGCGAAACGGCGATGGCAGCGGCCACGGCGGCGAAAGCAGCAGCGAAAGCAAATCCCAGCATAGCTGCGGCGTCTTCGTTTTGCTGCAAAAAACGGGACACGGGCAGGATCCATAAAACCTGTTGCGCCGCGCGGCTGGAGAGCGTGTAAAAAATGAGGTAGGCGCTGCGCAGGCGGCGCATCCGCACGTCAAGAGCCATTCCTTCGGGCTGCCGCAGCGCGGCGAGGCGTGCACAGACGGTCAGCAGGCCGAAGTGGACGTACAGGCACAGCACAGTCTGCAAAAGAGAAAGCCAGCCGTTCCATGCGCCGGCCGGCAGGCTGACGCCGAAGAGCTCGAGCGGGATCGAGGCCAGGTCGAACACCGCCAGAGCCGCGCCAAAAGGCCACAACAGGGAAAAATCGCGGTCTTCGGCCTGAAGGCCGTACATTCCCCAGGCGAGAAGGGGCCAGCCGAGCCATTGCGTATTGAAATGCAGGGGCCAGAAATCCAGGCGGATAAAGAAAAACAGCAGCAGATATCCCCACGCCAGGCGGGACAGGGCGGAACGCGTTTGGCTCATGATGCACCTCCGGGCAGCAGCAGGACGGTGTCCAGCAGTTTTCCGCCGCAGTAGACAGACAGGATATAGCCGTCGGGAAGCAAAGGAGGCTGCCAGCTGCCGTCCAGCGGCCCGCTGTTCCCGCCGCCGCCCAGGTTGTGCAGCTCGCCCGGCTGAAACACGCCGGAAAAGCTCATACTGCCGTCGCTTGAGCTGCCGATCGACTCGCCGGACAGCGTGGGGGCGGGCAGGACATCCGGCGGGTCGCCGGTATAGGGCCGGAGCACGCCGGATATTTCGGCGCTTTCCGCGCCGTCCCACCGGAATCGCAGCCCGGCGCCGGTGCGGACCGTGCGCTCGGCAAGGCCGCA
>CALWJQ010000005.1 GCA_944381055.1 uncultured Clostridia bacterium
GCACGATGGCCAGCGTCCACGCGAACAGATCCGGGGTGTTGAGATAGACCTTGGCCTGCTGCAGCTGTTCGCCGATTGAGCCCTGGGGCATCCCGATGACCTCGGCCGCGACGCCCGACTTCCAGCTCAGGCCCAGCGCCGCGGCGCTGGCCGAGTAAAAATAAGGGAAAACCTGCGGCGCATACAGGTACCGTACCCGGCGCAGCGTCGGGATGCGGAAGACCTGCGCCATTTCCAGAAGCTGGCGGTCTGCGGCGCGGATGCCGCCGAGCGTGCTGGAGTAAACGACGGGCAGCACCATCAGAAAAGAAATGAGCACCGCGAGGCTGCGGGAAGAAAACCAGATAAGGGCCAGGATGATAAACGACGCGACGGGGACGGACTTGACGGTCAGCATGGCCGGGGCCAGCAGCTCTTCAACACGGCGGAAGCGCGACGCCAGCCCGGCCAGCGCAGCGCCCGCGCCTGCGCCCAGCAGAAAGCCTGCCGTAATGCGCAGCAGGGTAAAGAGCACGGCCCCCCAGAAATCCGCCGTGGCGGCGAGCCCGGCCAGCCGGACGAGGACACGCACGGGCGAGACCAGCAGAATCTGCTGATCCAACGCCATGCTGACGGCCTGCCACACGGCCAGCCAGAAGATCACCGCCCATGCGCGGATGCTCCGCCGCTTATGGGCATTCCGCCCCTTTTTCATCAGCGGCTGTAATAAAAGTCGTCAGCCGGCAGAGCGCCGCCCACCGACTGCGGGTTCTGCTCGAGCAGCACGGCCAGGTAGCCGGACAGGTTGTCCTTCATTTCGCTGCCCTCGATAAAGGTAATGTTGCACTCGGGAATGGCTTTCTGCGCCACTTCAGCGGTGACAATGTCATACTGGCCGACGAGCTGCGCCGCTTCGTCGACATTGGAGTTGACAAAATCGACAGATGACTTATAATGTTCCATAAAAGCTGCGATGGCTTCGGGATTCTGCTCGACGAACTCGCGGCGCGCGACGACGACGCCGGTGATCAGTGTCGAGGGCGCTTCGCTGCCCTCTTGCAGCTTATCCCATTCTTCGGTCAGGTCAAGCGCGACACGGATGGCGTCGCTCTTGGTCTGCGCCGTCGTGACAAAAGGCTGTGGCAGCATGGCGATGGCGTTTTCTTCGGCCATCAGGGCGGACAGGCATTCGGCGTGTTCGCTCTTCCACTCGATGGTGACGTCGCTTGCGGGATCGATGCCGTTTTCACTGAGGATGTAATTGAGAGCGTATTCCGGCGTGCTGCCCTTGCCGCTGGCGTAAATGGTCTTGCCGCGCAGGTCTTCGACCGAGGTCACGGTGTCGCCGCTTTCGACAATATAAATGACGCCCAGGGTGTTGATGGCCAGCACTTCGACGCTGCCTTCGGTGTTGTTATACAGAACCGACGCCAGATTAGCCGGCACGGCGGCAATGTCGACTTCGCCCTGCGCCAGCTTGGGCGTCACCTCGTCAGCCGAAGCGACGATGGAAAAGCTGTAATTGTTATCGGTCAGGTTCCCGGCGTCCGCTTCGCTCATGAACTGGACCAGCCCCATGGCGGTCGGGCCTTTGAGCGCCATGACGCGCACATCTGCCGGGCCGGCCGCCGGCTGCTGTTCGGGATCCTGGCTGGCGGTGTCTTCAGGATTGGTCTCAGCGGATGGATCGGTCGTATTGCCGGACGGCTGGGACGGGTCGCCGCCCGCCGCGGGATCGGTGCCGTCAGAGCATCCGGCCAGCATGGCCGTCAGCAGGGCGAAAATGCAGAGTACAGACAATAGCTTTTTCATTTTGATACTTCCTCTTCCTGTGTCTTTATGGGGTTAGAGGGTTCTAATCCCTTCGTTATTTTACTGCCAAAGTAAAGTGTAGTCAAGCCGTTGCTTCTGCGCCTGCATATTTTCTTTACTGTCCTTTTACAGCGGGCTGATGGCGGATTTTACGCGCGCAGGGCAGAATAATATCTGTATGCGAATGAATAATGATAAGAAGCCGCGGGCCGGAAGCGCCGGCGCGGCGACGGAGGTCGATATGACAAAGCACGCAATCGTTGATCTGGGATCCAATACCATCCGCCTTTCGGTTTACGAAAAAAAAGAGGGCGGGGATTTTGACCTGCTGTTTACAGAAAAGGACACCGCCGGCCTTGCGGGTTATATTGAAAAAGGCGTCATGACCGAACCCGGCATCGCCCGGGCATGTGAATCGCTGTGGCGTTTCCGTTACCTGCTGCACCTGTTCGGCATGGAAGACATGCATGTGTTCGCTACGGCGTCGCTGCGCAACGTCAGCAACACGCAGGAAGCAGTCGACGAAATCCGTTCGCGCACCGGCGTCCGTGTCGAGGTCATCAGCGGCGAGCAGGAAGCGCGGCTCAGCTACTACGGGGCCCTTGTTTCGGCCAGGCTCGAGCAGGGGGCGCTGTTCGACGTCGGCGGCGGCAGTACCGAGCTGGTCACTTTTGCCGGCGGGCGCATTTTGAGCGCTCAGAGCCTGGACATCGGATCGCTCAACCTGTTCCAGAAGCATGTCGAAGGCCTGTGGCCCAAAAAGCCCGAGGTCGCCCGGATTGTCGACCATATCGGCGAAGAGCTGCGCCTGATTCGCCTGCCCCGCGAACCGGTCGCACATCTGTGCGGCGTCGGCGGGACGGCGCGCGCCCTGCTGCGCCTGTGCGGCATCGTATACCGCCTGCCCCGCCAGTGCAGGACGCTGACAGCCGCGCAGATCGACGAGGTCTGCGCGCTTTTGCAGCAGCGTGAGCGCAGGACGCGCGACCTTGTGCTGCGCGCCTGTCCGGACCGCGTGCACACCATCATCCCCGGGGCCCTGCTCATCCAGACGCTGAGCCGCACGCTGCACTGCCAGGATCTGTTCATCAGCCCATACGGCGTTCGGGAGGGCTACCTATGCCAGAAAATACAATGACACACGATCTCACCTATACGCAAAACCGCGAGCTGAGCTGGCTGCGCTTTAACGCCCGCGTGCTGGAAGAAGCCATGGACCCGACCGTGCCGCTCATTGAGCGGCTGCGGTTTATCTCAATTTTTACAAGCAATCTTGACGAGTTTTTCATGGTGCGCGTGGGCAGCCTGTTTGATTTGTCGGTCATGACGCCCGACGTGCGGGAAAACAAAAGCGGCAAAACGCCGCAGCAGCAGCTTGACAGTATTTATGACGCGGTACGTCCCTTAATCCGCGTGCGCGACGCCGCCTATGCGCAGCTGAGCGCTGAGCTGTGCGAGCGCGGGGTCGAAGATCTTTCATACGAGCAGCTGTCAGACAGCCAGCGCGAGTATGTGCGCCAGTACTACCGTGAAAACATCCGGCCCCTTTTATCGCCGCAGATTATCGACCCGAGCCACCCCTTCCCCCATCTCAAAAACAAGGCGCTGTATGCCGCCGCCCTGCTGCGCAGCAAGACGCGCCCCCTTCTGGGCATCGTCCAGGTTCCGGAAACGGTGCCGTCCATCCTGTCCCTGCCCGGCGAGCCGGGCAGGTATATCCGCGCAGAAACCATTGTGTCGCACTATGTGCGCAAGATTTTCCACATTTATGCGCTTGAAGAGCAGGCCGTTGTTTCTGTCACCCGCAACGCCGACCTGAGTTATGACGAAGAAAAGTTCGACGAAGACAACCCCGACTTCCGCTCGCACATTTCCAAGCTGCTGCGCCAGCGCGACCGCCTGGCGCCGGTGCGGCTCGAAATGCAGGGCGACGCCCCGGCGCTGCGGGATCAGCTGCTCGAACGCCTGGATCTGACCGGGCAGCAGTGCTACACCTGCTCCTGCCCGCTCGTGCTGAGCTACGCCTATGCCCTTTCGGATCTCAGCGCCGAACTGTACTACCCCCCGCACACGCCGCAGTACCCACAGTACCTGCGCCCCGACGTGCCCATGTGGGATCAGGTGCGGCAGCGCGACGTGCTGCTTTTTTACCCCTATCATTCCATGCAGCCGTTCCTGTCGCTGCTGCGCGACGCGGCCCACGATCCCCGCGTCCGATCCATCCAGATCACCATTTACCGGCTCGCTAAAAACTCGGCTGTCGTCAAGCATTTGTGCGAAGCCGCCGAAAACGGCAAAGAGGTCACCGCCATTGTCGAACTGCGCGCCCGCTTTGACGAACAGAACAACATTAACTGGGCGCAGACGCTGGAAGACGCCGGCTGCCGCGTCGTTTACGGCCTGGACGGCTTTAAGTGCCATTCCAAGATCTGCCTGATCACGAGGCAGGAAAAGAGCGGCTTCAGCTATGTGACGCAGATAGGCACTGGAAACTACAACGAAAAAACGTCGGCGCAGTACACCGACTTTTCCCTGATGACGGCGAGCGCCTCCATCGCGCAGGATGCCATTGCCTTTTTCCAGAATATGCTGATCGGCAACCTGTGGGGCGAGTACAGCAAGCTCCTGGTTGCGCCGGTCAACATGAAACCGGCCATCCTGCGCCTGATCGACAGCGAAATTGCGCGGGGGAAGGACGGGCGCATCATCATCAAAGCCAACTCGGTGACCGAGCGCGACCTTATCGACAAGCTGGCGGAAGCGTCGCAGGCCGGCGTGCGCATCGACCTGATTATCCGCGGCATCTGCTGCCTGGTGCCCGGAATCCCGAGCAAGACCGACAACATTACCGTCACCTCGATTGTGGGGCGGTTTTTGGAACACAGCCGCATTTACTGTTTTGGCGACGGCCCGCTGCGCCGGCTGTACATCGCGTCGGCCGACATCATGACGCGCAACCAGACCCGCCGCGTCGAAATCGCCTGCCCCGTTGAAAGCCGGGAGCTGTGCGAATGGTTTTCGTCGTATCTTGACCTGCTGCTTTCCGACAACGTCAAGGCGCGGCGTATGCTGCCCGACGGCAGCTATATCCCGCTTCCGGCAGGGGGCGAACCGGTTGATGCTCAGGGCTATTACCTGCGCAACCCCGTTGAACTGTCTGCGACCGCTGCGCCGCGCCAGAGCGTTTTGCAGCGCATCAGGCGCCGAATCGGCCGTTGACCGGGCCGGCCCCGGCATTCGGACAGAGCGTTTTGCGGCACGGCCCCGGCGGGCTGTGCCGCTTTTTTTGCACGGCATGTATGGAAATCGCCGCCATTGTGTGGTAGAATACCAGTGGCGCCGGCCCGGCGCCCCGATTTCACGCCCGCAACCGGGCGCAAGGGAGTGCCTGCATGACCTTCAGCAGTACTGTATTTCTGTTTCTGTTTTTCCCGGCGGTGCTGGCCGGCTATTTTGTGCTGCCGCAAAAATGCCGCCGCCTGCGCAACCTGTTCCTGCTCGTGTGCAGCCTGGGTTTTTATTTTTACGGCGAGCCGCGCGGGATTCTTATCATGCTGGCGTCCATCGCCGGCAACTACCTGATCGCGCTGGCGCTGGAACGCTGGCCGGCGCGGCGGCTGTGGCTGGCCGTGTCGCTGCTTCTCAACCTGGGGCTTTTATGCACGTTTAAGTACCTGGGATTTTTCGCGCAGAACCTCGTGCGGCTGGGGCTCCCCGTCATGGTGCCTGACATCGTCATGCCCATCGGCATTTCCTTTTTCACCTTCCAGGGTATGAGCTACGTCTTTGACGTTTACCAGGGGACGGTGCGCGCGCAGCGCAATCCGCTGCTCGTAGCGCTGTACATTTCGCTCTTCCCGCAGCTGGTAGCCGGACCCATCGTACGCTACGAAACCATTGAACTCGAGCTGACGAGCCGCCGAGAAACACTGGACGACGCATCCAACGGTATGCGGCGCTTTCTCTTCGGCCTGGGCAAAAAGCTGCTGCTCGCCAACCCCATGGGCATCATTGCAACCGAGGTTTTCGCCATGGACGCCGCCGTGACCCCGGCGCCCGTGCTGTGGATCGGCGCTGTCGCTTATACGTTTCAGATCTTTTTTGATTTCTGCGGCTATTCCGACATGGCGATCGGCATCGGCCACATTTTTGGGTTCCACTTTCTTGAAAACTTCAATTACCCCTACATCTCGCAGTCCATCACTGAATTTTGGCGCCGCTGGCACATCTCGCTGTCCGGGTGGTTCCGCGACTATGTGTACATTCCGCTGGGCGGCAACCGCCGCGGCAAGGCGCGGCAGCTTTTAAACATTCTCATCGTCTGGGCGCTGACAGGGCTGTGGCACGGCGCTGCATGGAATTTTGTGCTGTGGGGCCTGTACTTCGCCGCCATTCTCATTGCCGAAAAGCTCTTTCTCGGCCGGCTTTTGCAAAAGCTCTGGCGCCCGCTGCGCCACCTGTACAGCCTGCTGCTCATTGTCATCGGGTGGGTGCTGTTTAACGCCGGCAGCCTGACGCAGGTGGTGCAGTACACCTCGGGCATGTTTACCAACTGGGCCTTTACCGCCGCCGAAGGCAAACAGGCGCTGTACCTGCTGCTCGAATACCGCTTTGAGTTCATTGCCTGCGTGCTGCTTTCCATACCCGTCGTACCGTGGCTGTCACGGAAGCTCGAGGGCCGGCCGTGGCTCGAACCGGCGCGGATGCTTCCCGCACTGGGCGTTTTTGCTCTGTCCCTCTTGTCGCTGGTCAGCACGACGTTCAACCCGTTTATCTACTTCCGGTTTTAAAGGAGGCCGCACATGAAAAAAAACTGGCAGATCCTGTTTTTGTCCATTGTGTGCGCCGTGCTGTTTGCCGTGCCGGTGCTGTCGGTGTTTGGGCCGCGCCAGCATGTTTCGCTGTACGAAAACCGCACCCTCGCTTCGCTCGAACCGCTCAATGTGCAGACCGTTTTTGACGGCAGCTTTTTTGCAAGTATGGAAAGCGCGCTGTCCGACCACATCGTCGGCCGCGACAACTGGCTGCGCGCCCATGTCCGCTGGCAGGCGGACGTACTGCGCAAACCGGTCGTCAACGACATCGTTTTGGGCGACGGGGTGCTGGTGCCCTACCGCACGCCGGTTTATACGCAGCCCGACTACACCGATAAGGGCGTTGAAATGGCCGGACGGCTGGCCGGGATCCGCGATTTATGCGAGTCGCTGGGCGGGCAGTTTGTCTATGTCGGCATCCCTGAACAGTCGAGCGCCATGCGCGGCCATTACCCCGATTACCTGTACAGCGGCGCGCTGGTGACCGACGAGGTTCGCCGCAGCATGGCCCAGGGCCTGGCGGCCCAGGGCATTGAGTTTGTCGATATGGTGCCTATCCTCGACGCTGCCGGCGTCGAGCAGGTTTATTTTTGCGGCGACCACCATTACAACCTGCGCGGCGCTTACGCCACTTACCGTGCCATTATGGAACACCTGTCCGGGCTGGGGTATGACCTGCCCGTCCTGCTTGAAGATGAAATGGAGTATGTCGCGCTGCCCAACCCGGTCTACGGTTCGCGCAGCCGCCAGCTGTACAATGCCGTCGACGTCCATGATCAGGTCGAGATTTACACGGCCGAAGAGCTCCCCTTTGAGCGCTGGGATAACGGCGAGCCGGTCGAAAGCACGGTCTTTACCCTGCCTGAAAACGACGAAGCCCCTGCCGCCTACACCGTCTATATGGGCGGCGACCAGGCCGAAACGCGCATTGACACGCACCGGCCCGAGCTGCCCAAGCTGCTCGTTTTCGGCGATTCTTTTTCAAACGCCGTCGAGACCTTCCTGTACCGCAGCTTTGGCGAAATGCGTTCGCTCGACCTGCGCTATTACACCGAAAAAACGCTGAGCGAATATATCCGCGAATACCGGCCTGACGTTGTTTTGTGCATCCGCGACGACCTCAACTACCTGAGCACCGAGGGCAACGGGGACTTTGAATAATCAAAAAACCGGACCTGTACAGGTCCGGTTTTCTCATTTTTCCATGACAAAATTGGTCATTGTGACGCCCCGCCGTTCGACGCTCTGCTCTTTGACCACGCGCCAGCCGCGTTTTTCAAAAAACGGGCGGGCTGTAATGGACGCATGGGTCGTATAGCGCGCCGCCCGGACCGCCGCTTCCAGCGCGTCGCACAGTGCCGAAGCCGCGCCGCGGCCTTGAAAATCTTTGCTGACATACAGGCGGTCGAGGTATCCGCTCGGATCCATGTCCCCAAAGCCGACGACAGCGCCGTTTTCTTCGGCGACAAAGCAGGTGTGCGCGCGCAGCGAGCGGTCCCATTCCCCGGCGTCCGGGACGGCCGGCGCCCAGGCGTCCAGCTGCTCCGGCGTGTAATCGCGTGCGTTGACGGAATGAACCGTTTCGTAAAACAGCCTTGTTAATGTCCGGCAGTCCCCTGCCCGGTACCTGCGTACCGTCATGCTGCACTCCCCCATTTCTGTGCTATTATATCGTGTCGGCCCGCCGCTGTCAACGCAGTGCAAATGTAGGTTTGTCAAACATATTGGACGGTGAACTCTGAGGGGGAAAGCCAGCCGAGGGGTCTCATGGGGAAGTTGTTGGAGCGGCGGTTGTGGATGGCGAGCTGCTTTGCAAAGTCATCCAGGGAATAAAAGCTGTGGCAGGAGTAGAAGCGTTTCTGGTCTTCCCGGTGGCTGCGCTCGACCTTACCGTTGTGGCGTGGCGTATAGGGACGGATGAGCTTGTGGCGGATATCAAGTT
>CALWJQ010000006.1 GCA_944381055.1 uncultured Clostridia bacterium
AGCGAGCTTGCCGTTTTGTCCACAATCGTCCCGTTGTCGAAGAACGACTGAAGACCAAAGCAAGTAAGCGGCGCATTCCCATTCCGCCCCAGCTGGTAGAATGCCTGACTGAAGCAAAGAACAATTCCAACTCGCCCTTTGTCGTCGGAAATGAAGATGGCACACCATTGGCTGAATCGCAATTCCAACGCTTATGGAAGTACATCCAAAAACGTACAGTGGGAACAAGAACCTATAACCGATATGTAGACGGTAAGAAACTCACCTTCACCTTTGAGGCCGTCAAAGGTGAACGAGCACGTCATAATCCCGATGTCGTATATACGATTGATTTTAAGGTGACCCCGCATATCCTTCGCCACACATACATCACGAATTTGCTGCTCAGGGGCGTGGACATCAAAACCGTCCAGTATCTTGCTGGACATGAACGGGCAAAAATCACACTCGATATCTATGCACACCTCACTTACAACAGGCCTGAGGAAATTATTGAGAAGATCAACATGGCGTTTGCTCCGCAAACTGCAGAATACTAATTATCACTTTAGGTAAAAAGAAGACTCACTCGTAATTCTCAAATGAGTCTTACGAGTGAGTCTTTTTTTGCATTCTGGTATACTGCATATGTCAGGTATGTTGTTTTATCCCGAAAAAAAGTTCAAATTCATCTGAGCTTGGCCGATGCGAGATAAAGAGGGATAGCAGCCAATTGGGCCAGCACAGAAACGGCAATCATAGCCGGGATACTGACATCATACAGCACTCCTAACAGCCAACTTCCCAAGAACCAGAATACACCGAAAGAACACTCGAATATGCCGTAGCCGGTAGCGCGGCTGGTTTTAGGTACCATAGTGGTGACAGCAGCTTTGAGGATGGATTCCTGTGCGCCCATACCGATTCCCCAGAGCGCAATACCTAAAAGCACCACTGCTACGCTTTTACCAGCAAATACAAAAATGGCGAAGGGAGCGGAGAGAACTGTAGATAGCACCAGCACCGCAACTCCTTTTTTATCATAGAGATATCCAAAAATCAGTGCGGCTACCGCATCCACCAGCATGGCTCCGGCATAGAGAAGTGGGAGAGTTCCCTCCGTCACCAGTGAACTAGTCTCCGCCAGTCCGGAGGCGAGGCTGGTAAATGTGCGGGAGACATGCATGAGCACCAGTGAATAGTCGATAAAACCGAATGCAAAGAGACTGATGCCTGCAATATAGAAGATAAATTCCCGCTTCATCTTGAAAGGAATATACTCTTTCGGTTCCGGTTCAAACAGTTCTGGGTTAGGGAATTTATGCTTGGTCAAGAACAGCAAGACAAGCGTGATTGCGCCAGGAATAGCCAATACGGCAAAACAAAAGGCATATGTTTCAAAGGTGTCCCCCTGCTGACGAAACAGCATTACCAGATACAGCAGAACCGGGCCAAGAAATGCGCCGATCTGATCCAGCAGTTCCTGCAGGCCGAAGCTTTTCCCTGTCCCTTCCTGAGAGGCGGCAAAAGACATGATTGTATCTTTCGCGGGTTTCTTGATGGCTTTGCCCATCCGCTGGATAATGAGCAGAGCACAAGCGGCCACCCAGCCATGTTCTCCTACCAGAGCCAAAAGTGGGACTGCGATAATGTCCAGTATGTAGCCAACTATGGTCATAGGCCAATACTGTTTCGTCTTGTCCGTGAGCCGCCCAAACACATATCGCATGGAGTAGCCTACCAACTCTCCCAGGCCAGAGGCAAAACCGATGGCGCCGGCGGATGCCCCCAGCAGTGTGAGATAGGCACCCCGAATGCTGGATGCCCCTTCGTGGGTCATGTCCGAAAATAGACTGACGATGCCAAACAGAATAATGAATAGCATGGCCTGAGACAAGTGTTTTCTTGTTTTAACGGATTTCATGTCCATCGCACGCCTCAATTCTCTTTGTCATGTTGGGAAAGCCCTCTTTGCTTTCCACCTTACACCGCTGGTAAAGCACATCCAGTAATCTGGCAAACTCTGCCTTTTCCACCTCATTAAGAGGGGCCAAAAGCCAATCGTAAAATTCTGTTTCAATGTGTGCCTTGGAGTCTTTCAGATTTTGAGCCTGCTCCGTGGGGAAAATCAACTGACTTCGCCCATCCGCAGGGTTTTCCTTTCGACACAGGTAGCCCTTGGCTTCCAGGTTCGCCGTCTGTTTTGCCACGGCTCCTTTGTCCGCCCCAAGTATCCGGCAGATTTCCGCCTGCGTAATACCTGGATTTTTGCGGATTACATGGATCAAGTCAAATTCTGCCGTTCCAACCCCGCCCGCCTTAATGGTGCGGGCAGTAAATTTTCCCACCTCCCGCGCGATCTTTGTGATTTTTCGATGTGTCACATCCAATGTTGTCCTCTCCTCCCGCAGAAAAAAGATGTACTATCAACATATTCGATGATAGTACATCTTTTTGGGGTTGTCAAGGCAATGAAACGGTTTTTCAACTGCCTGACCACACCCTCATGGCAATTATTTGGTTATACATATAGCTTAAAAATTATTCAACAGAAATTGGTATTGTCGCGGTAAACAGGTCACAGAATGCCTGCTACTCAAAAAGTATCCCCATTTTTGAGGTTACAATAGAGGTTATTTTTAAAGTCAAAGCGAAAAAAGCCAGTGTTTTCAAGGGTTTCAAACGACAGACTACAAAAAGTACGGCCTCAAGGCCGCCCGTCGCGCTCCGCAGTTCAGCAAGCGCTAAAAAAGTTCTTCTTTTCCCCGGAAAACTACGGTTTTGCGGGGTTTTTTTATATTTTTGTTCAGATACCAAAAAATGAGGGATCTTGATTTTGAAATCAACTGCCACAATATGTTGTGGTGTGTCACAATTTGTACCACAATTTTTGAGGTTAAATTTGCGGTGTAAAGCGTTATTTTAGCCGTTTGAGGTTAAAATTGCGGTGTGACAGTGTCCAATAACTCGGACTGAACAGAAGGCAAAAAAATGGAAACCGAGAAGAATTGCCATGGAGGCAGCCTGTTTTGCGATCCCCGCGCATTTTGTCCGGTGCTGTCAAGGATACCCGCTTTCTTTTTCCCGCTCGCGCAAAAACAGATTTTTTACCGCCTGCTTATCCACCACAGTATTCTGCCGCTTCTCCATGCCAAAAGGGCCCCCGCGCAGTCTGCTTTCCTGCACAGGGGCCCTTTTGTCTGTTGTCCGTTTTTACTGCGTCTGTTCAGTTCCCGGAAAGGGCGTTTTTTTACTTTGACAGCAGTTCGTACAGGTCCGGGAAGGGTTCGAGCGCGCGCTTGAGAATCCCGTTGAGAAAGGCGATGATGATTCCGTAATTGGTCATGGGCACGCCCTGCGCCTTTGCGATGTCCAGGCGGCGGCCCATTTCGCGTTCGTTGAGCATACAGCCGCCGCAGTGGACAACCAGACGAACCCCGGACAGATCCTGCGGGAATTCCGTCCCGGACGTAAAGCAGAACGCGGGCTCGACGCCGGTGTACTGCCGGATCCAGCGGGGCAGCTTGACCGTCCCGATGTCCTCGCACTGGCGGTGGTGGGTGCAGCCTTCGGCAATGAGCACCCGATCCCCGCTGCGCAGGGCGCCGACGGCGGCCGCTCCGGCCACCGCGGCCGGCAGGCTCCCTTTATAACGGGCCATCAGGATGGAAAAAGAGGTCAGGCGGATGTTTTCCGGCACCATGCGGCTGACGGCGGCAAAGGCCTGGCTGTCGGTGACCACCAGACGGGGCGGGACCGACAGCATCGCAAGGGCGCCGGGCAGCTCTTCCGGCCGGCAGGCCACAGGGACGGCGCCCGCTTCCAGCGCGTCGCGCAGCACCTGCTGCTGGGGCAGGATCAGGCGGCCTTTAGGCGCCGACGCGTCGATCGGGATGACGAGCACCAGCCCGTCGCCGGGGCGCAGGAGATCGGCGATGAGAGCGCGCTTGTTTTCCCGGCCGACGGCCATGTGCGCGGCGCGTTCCCTGAGCGCGCCGATGTTGACGCCGTCGCGCGCGCTGACCCACAGGGCCTCTGCCGTCGCTTCCGGGACGGCGTCCAGCAGGTCGCACTTGTTCCACGCCAGGATGTACGGAATCCCCTTTTCCTTAATCGCCGCCAGCAGGGCCTGCTCGTCGCCGGCCAGCCCGGCCGACGCGTCGGCCACTACAATGGCAAGGTCGGTCCGGCCGAGCACCTCGTGCGTTTTCCGGACGCGCAGCGCGCCCAGGCCGCCCTCGTCGTCGATGCCCGGGGTGTCGGTGACGACGACGGGGCCCAGGGGCAGCAGCTCCATGGACTTGGACACCGGGTCGGTCGTCGTGCCCCGGACGTCGGATACAATGGCGAGCGACTGCCCGGTAAAGGCGTTAGCCAGGCTGGACTTGCCCACGTTGCGCCGGCCGAAAAAGGCGATATGGACCCGCTCGCCCGACGGGGTCTGATTCATGCCGCTCATACCGCGCCCCCTAGAACCGGAAGTCCCGCTCGCCCTGCGCGATTTTTTCCAGGCGCTCGATCAGGATCTGCCGGGCGCGCGGATTGGTCACGTCAGGGATGTTGGCCTTGATAATGCGTTCGCCCACCTCGCGGGTCGCAGGGGACGCATAGTCCTGAAGGTACTCTTTGAGCGTCATCAGCGCGTTGGGCAGGCAGCAGTTTTGAATCTGCCCCGACTTGCACAGCGACATAAACCGGTCGCCGGTGCGGCCTTCGCGGTAGCAGGCCGTGCAGAACGACGGCACATAGTCCATTTCCATCAGCCAGCGAACCACTTCGTCCAGCGTGCGGCGATCCGACAGGTCGAACTGGGCGGAATTGTCTTCGGGGTCTTCTTCTTCCACATAGCCGCCGACGCTGGTACGCGATCCGCCCGAAATCTGGGAAATGCCGAGATGCAGGACGCGTTCGCGAACTTTTTTGCTTTCGCGGGTCGAGACGATCATGCCGGTATAGGGCACCGCAATGCGGATGCAGGCCACGATTTTGGCAAAAATATCGTCTGAAATTCCGTTGTCAAACTCGCCCGGGTCGATGTCGTCGGCCGGGCACAGCCGCGGGACCGAAATGGTATGGGGTCCGACGCCAAAGGCGGCTTCCAGGTGCTCGGCGTGCATGAGCAGCCCGGCGAACTCGTAACGATACAGCTCCAGCCCGAACAGCACGCCCAGCCCGACGTCGTCGATGCCGCCCTGCATGGCGCGGTCGTGCGCTTCGGTGTGATAGGCATAATTGCTCTTGGGCCCGGTCGGATGCAGTTTTTCATACGATTCTTTATGATAGGTCTCCTGGAACAGGATATAGGTGCCGATGCCCGCTTCCTTGAGCCTGCGGTAATTTTCCACCGTCGTGGCGGCGATATTGACGTTGACGCGGCGGATAGCGCCGTTTTTGTGCTTGATGGAGTAAATGGTCTGGATGGACTCGAGGATGTATTCCAGCGGGTTGTTGACCGGGTCTTCGCCCGCTTCCAGGGCCAGGCGCTTATGTCCCATGTCCTGCAGCGCGATGACCTCGGCGCGGATCTCGTCCTGCGTCAGTTTTTTGCGGGCGATGTGCTTGTTGCGGGCGTGGTACGGGCAGTACACGCAGCCGTTGACGCAATAATTGGACAGGTACAGCGGCGCAAACAGCACGATGCGGTTGCCGTAAAAGTCTTTTTTGATCTGTTCGGCCAGCGCATCGATTTCCCGGTTCTTATCTTCGAGCTCGCAGGCCAGCAGAACCGACGCGTCGCGGTGGGACAGGCCCTTGCGTTCGCGCGCCTTTTCCAGAATGGCGTCGATGAGCGCGCGGTCGGTTTTATGGGCGTCGGCATAAGCCAGGCTGTCCAGGATTTCCTGGTGGTCGATAAACTCTTCGGCTTTCATGGATTTCGGATTATACATGACAGTTGCTCCTTTTCTTGTGGGTCAGCGCGCAGCTTCCCCGTCAGAGTTTGCGATGGTCTCCGCGCGAGACAACAACCCGGCAGCCGATGCCTTCCATCCGCTGCGCGAGGCTGCGCAGGCTTTGGGCCGCCTCGGCCCCTGTGCAGAGTTTGTTGTCATACAGCGCGTACTTTTCACGGACATTTTCCGGCGACAGATTGGGCATACACACATTGGCTCCCGCCATAATCCCCAGCTCGCGCCCGCGCGGGTCGATGGTTCCCAGCGCGGTGGTGGCCGGCAGCAGCACGTCGGGCAGCATCAGCCGGAGAAGCCCCAGCAAAAACAGCGTCAGTTCCAGCGTCCCGGCCGGCCGGCCGCCGAACGGCGTGTCGCGCTGGGGGATAAACGGGCCGATCCCCACCATTTCCGGTTCGAGCGCACGGATAAACAGCATGTCTTCCGCCAGCTGCGCCGGCGTCTGGCCGGGTGAGCCGACCATAAAGCCGCACCCCACCTGATACCCGATTTCCTTTAAGTCCCACAGGCAGCGCTTGCGGTTTTCGGGCGACATTTCCGGCGGGTGCAGGAACCGGTAATGGGCGTCGTCCGCCGTTTCGTGGCGCAGCAGGTACCGGTCGGCCCCGGCGTCAAACCACAGCTGATAGGTCTCTTTGGAATGTTCGCCCACCGACAGGGTCACGGCGCAGTCCGGGTGCGCGGCTTTGATGTCCGCGACCAGCGCGGCCAGCCGTTGCGGCGTCCACGCGGGGTCTTCGCCCCCCTGTAAGACAAAGGTGCGGTAGCCCAGCCCGTATCCTTCGCGGCAGCAGGCCAGGATTTCCCCTTCGGTCAGCCGGTACCGCGACACGCTGCGGTTGGACCGGCGGATGCCGCAGTACAGGCAGTCGTTTTTGCAGCAGTTGGTAAACTCAATCAGCCCCCGGACATACACTTCGTCGCCGTAACAGCGGCGGCGAACCGCCGACGCCCGCCGGAACAGATCCTGTGCCAGCGTCTCGCTGCGTCCGCCGATCAGGGCGATCCACTCATCGCGGCTCAGGGCGCGTTCTTTTTCGAGCTTGTCAATCAGCGCTTTCATCGGGCTGACCCGGTATTTTTGAATAGACCGTCTTTGCGGTGACGCCGGCAAGCATCCCGATTTTGCCGGACAGGCTGCTGATCGCATCCCCCGGGGCGTCGAGCATAATGCTGATGAGGTTGATGCCGCGCTTGCGGTACGGCAGGCCCATCCGCCCGATGATAAAGTCCTTGTACTCGTGCAGCAGCCGGTTGAGCGGCTCGACCGAGTCGGGGTTTTCGACGACAATGCCCAGCAGGGCGACCCGTGTTTCTTCCATTTTCCTTCCTCCTCGCTGCCGGCGCGAAAAAAGCGCACCCGAAAAGGGTGCGCAGGTACACGGCCGCACATGGCCGATGGTATCCGACTCCCTTTCCCGTCAGGGCGTCCGCCCTTCCGCGTCAGCGGTGTTTGCCAGAATTATATCACAGCCCCGCGCAAAATGGAAGCCCCGCCGCCGAATTGACGCTTCCCTGTTTTTTTGATATGATGAAAGCAAAAGTTCAGCGGGGAGGGACTCTGATGGCTTCAAAAGAGCACGATATGCCGGATCTTTTCGGTTTTTTTGCATCCACCGAACACGAACGCGATTACCTCAGCGAATACGGCCCGACCATTGAAAAAAATGAACGCGCAGAGCAGCGGCAGATTGAAGCGAAGCTTTCCGCCTGGCTGTCCATCTGTGCGGCCCAGCTGCGCCTCGCTTATGAAGTTCTGCCGGCAATCGCGGAAGAACTTGCGCCCGGCGACCCGGGAATCGGAAAACTGGCCCGTCAGGCCGTGCTGGCAGAGCTTGTCAGCGCCATCAACCGCGTCGACGGCTGGAACCAAAGGATTTCCTGCGGCGGAACCATCATTCCCCGCACTTCTTACGCGCCTTACCAGGCGCTGCTGGCCACCGTCCTGGACTCAGTCGACCGCATGCCCTCTTCCCGCGACTCCATTTTTCAGGCCGCCGCCAGCCACCGGTTGCTGTACCCCGCGGAAACCAGACTGTCCCGCACGAGCTGCGGGGAGTTTTGGGCGCGCCTGATCGCCGCCCTGCCCGCCCTCGACCCTTCGGGCGAGGACCCGGATACGGTGGACAGTAGCCTCGACACGCTTTTCAGCACGCTGGCAGAGTGCCGCTGCCTGCTGACCGACGAGGATCCCTATGATCTGAGTGAAGAGCGGCAAACGTATTTTACCCATCACCGGCGTGAAGCCCTGGCGAACGCCATCCTCCGCCTTGATCGGGACACGGCCGAAAAAGCCCTGCTGGACTGGGACTTTGAAGCCGGCTGCCCCCCGCGCGACCTGCTGATCGTCGCTTTTCCGGCCTTTATCCGGGGCAGGCCTGTCGATGAGCTGTTGGATTGGACCGAAGGCGACATACTGGAAACCACCGCACAATCCGACCCTGACCTGGCTGTGCAGATGTTCCGCCTGCTTTTGGACGCCGCCGATCCCCGGCTGTGTGAGCGCGATATGGCCGAACGCCTGCTGGTCGAAGATTTTTCCCGCCTGTACGCGGTTGAAAAGGCCAGGCACGCCCTGATCCGCGCGCTGCGCGGCAGCGACTATTTCGCCGCCCAGCTTTACCTGGGCGCGGCCGTGTGCGACGAGCATGTTTATCTGATCGACGACTGCCTGCACGAGGAGGAGCTGGATCTGCGCCAGAACCTCATCAATTATCTCGACTCAAACGCCTACTCTGATTCGCTCCGGATCGAACCCGCCCCCCTGCCCCAGGAAGAGGACGTCACCCAAGAGGACGAGCCGGCCGGCCGGCGCTCTCCGCGGCGGCCTTTCAAACCCCGTGATCCGCTGCCTGACGATGGGCGGCTGTTCCGCTACTGCACCGTCACGTTCGGCGGCGACGGCCGCACCTACGCCTATCTGACCGGCGATTTGCCCCTGCTCGCAGGCGACTGGGTCGAAGTCCCCGTCGGCCGCCGCGGCGAACCCAAAGCCGCGCAGGTGCAGTCGCTGACTACCTGTTCGCGCAGCGAAGCCCCCTGGCCGCCCGAACAGACCAAAACCGTCCTGCGCCGCCTTGACCCGCCCGGCAGCCCGGCAAAGACTTGACATTTGCATATCAGGGTGATATTATATTATCGACATATGTCGTAAACTGTAACGAATGGAGGGGAGCATATGGCAAGGCCGAGACGATGCCGGCGGGTCTGTGCAGAACCGGCGTATCGCCGTTTTGAACCGCGCCCGGACGCGGGCGGCGGTAATGTCGTGCTGACGGTCGACGAATACGAGGCGATCCGCCTGGTCGATTATGAAAAGCAGACCCACGAACAGTGCGCGCGGCAAATGGACATTTCGCGCACGACAGTGACCGAAATCTATGAAAGCGCGCGCGGCAAGCTGGCCGACTGTCTGGTCAACGGCAAGGTTCTCGTGATTGAAGGCGGCCCGTACAAGGTCTGCCCCCGGCTGGCCGGGCAAGGCTGCGGACGTCCGTGCCGGCAGGGCCTTCCTGCCGCTTCCCCCTCGTATCTTGCGGAAAAAGGAGCGTTTGTCATGAGAATTGCAGTACCTTACGAAAACGGGAATGTTTTTCAGCACTTTGGGCACAGCGAGCAGTTCCGGGTGTATGACGTCGAAAACGGCCAGATTGTCAGCCGGCTGACCGTCCTCGCCGAAGGCGGCGGGCACGGCGCCCTGGCCGGGTTCCTGTCCGGCCTGAAAGTTGACGTCCTGCTGTGCGGCGGTATCGGCGCGGGCGCCCGCGACGCGCTGGCGCAGGCGGGGATCAAGTTGTGCGCCGGTGTGGCCGGCGCCGCTGACGACGCCGTGTCCGCTTATCTGTCGGGCGGCCTGCATGACAACCCTGCGGCCGGCTGCGGGCACCACCATCATGAGCACGGGCATCATTGTCACGGCCACGACGGGTGTAACGAAGACAAGCACGGCTGCGCCGGGAATCACTGCCAGTCCAAATAAGCTGTGTTGCCAGCTTCCTTCTTGCCTTTTTGCCTGTAATGTGATAACATAGAAACAGTTTATTGACGCAGCGCCGGATCTTGTCGCGCAACAGCTCCGGCGATTTTCCCGCTCTGGCAGCAAAGACCCTGCAGCGTTGGCGGCTGCAGGGCCTGTTTTTTTATAAATCACAGGATTTTTTGAAGTTTTTCTTTTGTGAATTTTTTAAATTCTTAAAAACTGGAATTTTCATCTATTACTGCGTCCTGCACGACGTCATACAGGTGATCCGGATCCAGCTGCAGCCGGTTGTACAGCTGAACCAGCCGCTGAACGAACCTGCGATTTGGCGAAATGTCCCGCACCTCCGCCGTGCAGATCCAAGTTTGGTGTTGTTGTCTGTACGCGCGTACGCCATAAGTAAAATACTTTTGGTCATCGGGCATTTTGACCTCGCCTTCAACTATGCGGTACAGAAATCTCATGATGGCTTTCCTCCTTATGTGTTTGATTGAGCGTGCTCGGTTGTTGTTGATATTTACCCAACCGAAATGATTGTATCACAAGTTTATTGTAAATTCTATGATTATTTATATTTTATATCGAGTGAGTGATTTTTTTGATCACTTACTCGATTTTTTGTTCACTCTTTACCTTTCCATGTTCCGGCGCCCCCTGCCGCCGGTAAACATATTTTCCCTTTCCCGGCCATATTCTGGTTCGGGAGGGATGTTTTTGCGCCTGTCCATGTTTTACAGCACATTGCTGCTGACAGGAGTCAACCTGCTGCTGCGGCTGGCGGGCACGACCTTTCAGGTTTATGTTTCCGGGCGGATCGGCGCAGCCGGCGTCGGGCTTTTACAGCTGGTGCTGTCAGTATCTGCGCTGGCACAGACCGCAGGGATGGCCGGCGTACGCACCGCGTCGATGTATCTGTCTGCCGAAGAACTGGGACGGCGGCGGACCGGACTGATCGCACGAATCCTGTCCGGCTGCTCGGCATACAGCCTGGTGTGCAGCTGCGCGGTCGGCGCGGCGCTTTACGGCAGCGCGCCTTTCCTGGCCGCAAACTGGATCGGCGATGCGCGCACGTTGGGCGCGCTGCGGCTGTTTGCTCTGTTTTTGCCGGTGGAATGTCTGTGCGGCGTCCTGCAGGGGCATTTTACGGCGGCAAAGCGTATCGGCACACTGGCGGCAGTCGGCATTGCAGAACAGTTGTGTTCGATGGCCGTTACCGCGGCAGCGCTGACCCTTTGGGCGGGCAGCGACCCAGGACGCGCCTGCCAGGCCGTGGTTCTGGGGTCCGGGACGGGCGCGTGTCTCGCCCTGTTCTGCCTGGGACTGCTGCTTCCGCGATACCGGGGTGCAGCGGCGCCCCGGGCAGGCGTTGCCGGACGCCTGCTGCGCATCGCCGTACCGCTGGCATTGGCCGACGACTTAAAGGCCGGGCTGACGTCAGCGGAAAAACTCATCATCCCCCGTCGGCTGGCCCTGCACGCCGGCACCGGCGCGCCGTTGGAAGCCTTTGGCGTCGTCTGCGGTATGGTTATGCCGGTGCTCATGTTCCCATCGGCCGTTTTGTTCGCGCTGGCTGAACTGCTCATCCCCGAACTGGCCCGCTGCGCCGCCGTCGGGAGCGCGCGCCGCATCCGGTATCTGGCGCGGCGCAGTCTGCGCATGGCGATGCTGTACGGGCTGTGCTGCGGCGGGCTGCTCTTTTTACTGGCCGATCCGCTGACCCGGATGCTGTACCAAAACAGCCAGGCCGGGTATTGGCTTAAGCTGTTCGCCCTGTTGGCCCCCATGCTGTACTGCGACGCCCTGATCGACGCCATGACCAAAGGACTGGGCCAGCAAAACCACTGCGTCCGCTATAATATCGTGACCTCGGCGCTCGATCTTGCGCTGTTGTATGTCCTGCTGCCCCGGTACGGCATGGCCGGCTATTTTGCCAGCTTTTTCGTCACGCACCTGCTCAACTTTGTTCTCAGCTTCCGCCGGCTTTTAAGCGCCGCGCAAATCACGGCGTCGCCCCGCCGCCCTGCACTGGCGGCAGCCGCCACGCTGGTCAGCATCTGGACAGCCGCGCAGTTCCCCGGCGGATTGGCTCAAATCGTCGTTTTTTTGTTCATGAGCTGGGCGCTGTACCTGGCGTCCGGCGCACTGCGCCGCGAAGACGTCCGCTGGGTACGCGGGCTGTTCAAAAACCGGCAGTAACAAGGCCGTCCCACCGGGACGGCCTTGTTATTCACATATATCCGCTATGGGTAAAACGGGCTTTTTATGATGCCGCCGCAGGGGCGGACACCGCTTTTCCAACCGCCATCAGGTAACGGATCAGGGTATAGATCACCAGCACGGCGGCAATGACCGTTTCGATCAGCACGACCGGTGACAGCCAGAACACCGAATAGCCCAGGCCGGCCAGGCAGGCCATGGACTGTTTGGCCGCAATGGCGGTGATGACAAACGGAAAGGTAAAGGCGGCATAGCTGGGGTAAAAAGGCAGCTTCAAAAGCGACGGCAGGCGAACGAGGACGATCAGGTATAAAACTGTGGACAGCGCCAGCAGCGCAAAGATGAGCGCGGCGCTCTTGTTTTCAACCGACTGGATATAGCCTGCCAGGCAGAGGCTGGCGGGGGCGGTGTAAATGCAGAACAGCGGTTTTGGGGGATCGGCCTTGACCGGCAGCTTGATATAGCGGTAGGTGACGATGGGCAGCAGGCAAATCAGGCAGGCCAGCCCAAACCAAAAGGCCCAGGTGCCGACGCTGGCCGCCATTCCAAAGGCCGGGGCGGTCAGGCTGGACACCACAATGCCGACATAAGCGACAAAATAACTGGCAAAAACTTTGGAAAGATCCCGTTTAGCAACAAAGCGGACGGTGAACCAAAGGATGAACGCCACATTGAGCGCCAGCCCTGTCACCCACAGCACCCGCGCTGCGCCGCCGATCCACGGGGCGGCGTAGGCCGCCAGCAGCATGGTGCACATGGAAAACGTGCTTCCCGTCACGCTGGCAACAGCAGCGTCCGCCATGTTCTGCCTGACGCCGGACCAGCAGAAAATCACTTTCAGGATCAGCAGGACCCATAAAACGGCAGCCAGGGCCCCAAAGACCAAGCGTACGCCCTCGCTGTAACTCTGGATCAGGTTCCCCAGGGCGGCCAGGCCCAGCGCCACGGCCGCGGCAGGCAGGGGAATCGCCTTTAAAAACTTTTTCATGGCCGGGCCTTACGCGATTTCGTCGGTATTTTTGATGCCCAGTTCGCGGCAGATAATTTCGCCGACCTTCCAGGCGCACAGTCCGGTAAAGCGGATGCACTGTTCCTTGTGCTCGCCCTTGCCCATGTCAAACTCGCGAGTCAGGACACGGCAGCAAATGGCGTTTTTTCCATTGGCCTGCTTGAACCAGTCGTGCAGCTCATGGGTCAGCGCCATGCACTTGTTCACCTGGGGATCCTGCGGGCCGGTCGGTTGGGTGCGGCCGAAGAACATGCCCAGCACCATGACGCCGCCGTTCAGGGCGCCGCAGGTGCAGCCGGAACGGCCGATTCCCACCGCCATGCCGGAAGCCATGGCGATGACTTCTTCGGGGACGTCAAGGTCAAAGTTGCTGCGGACGGCGGCAGTCAGAGCTTCGCAGCAGAAAAAACCGTTGCGGAAATTGTCTTCTGCGTCCTTTTGGAGCTTTTTCAGGCTGACTTCTTTTGCGCGGATTTCCATGTCTTTTGCTCTCCTTTTGTACCGGCGGCCGGCAAACCCGGCCTGCCGTGTATTATTTTCAGAGAAAGAGGGGATCGAACCCCCGCGGCGCCGCAGCGCCCCATCCCCCCGGCGGCACGTTTCCCCGCCGCCTGGATATTTCTCCGCATCCACATGTCAAACGTCTTTGATGTTTTCAATAAATAAGAACTATATTATCTGAAAACCAAATATTTTTGCAGTTTTTTCATATTTTTTGTCACTTTTCTGCGGTATTTTACCATATGGCTTTCCCGTTGTCAAGAGAGGTGGCTGACACGGCAACATAAAACCGGCGGCCCGATAAGGCCGCCGGTCCAGGTGGATAAAGCGCCGTTCAGTTGACGGTGACGTAAAAGGGCTGCAGGTTGTTGTCGCCCACTTCCAGCCCTCGGGAAAGGTTGAGGTCTTTGGTTGAAACGTGGACGATGGTCGTGTAGAGCAAAGGCACCCACGCCGCCTCGTCTTCGATGATCTGGAACGCCTGGTCATACAGCGCCTTGCGCTCGGCGCTGTCGGTCAGCACGGCTGCCTCGTCAAACAGCGCGTCGAGTTCGGGGTTTTCGTACTGTGCAAGGTTGAACGGTCCACCCGATTGGAACATGACACCCCACGAAGACGCGTCGCCGCCCATGCCGATGCCCAGGATGCCAAAGTTGACGCTGCCCTGCAGGGCCCGGTCCACATAGGCGTTCTGTTCCTGCAGGTCAATTTCGGCCCCGATCCCCAGCTCCGTCAGGTTGGCCTGTACGACTTCGGCAATGCGTCCGAAGCTGTCGACGGTCTCGATGGTGACCGGCGGGAACCCCGCGCCGTCCGGATACCCGGCCTGCGCCAGCAGTGCCGCCGCCTCTTCGGGATCATAGCCAAAGCCTTTGAGCGATTCGTTGTGCCCGAACGTTGTGGGGCTGAGCATGGTGGTCGCGACCTTGCCGTAGCCTTCGTACTGGACGGTGTTGCACATATCGCGATCAATGGCCAGATTGATGGCGCGGCGCACCACCGGGTCGTCGTACGGCGCCTGCTTGGTATTGAGGAAAATGAACGTGATGCTGTTTCCGGTTCTGACTTCTACATTCAGCGTTCCTGCCGCTTCAAAGTCGGCGATGGATGTAAAGGAAACGGCTTTTGAGTAATCGATTTCGCCGGTTTCCAGCGCGAGGGCGACCGTGGACTGGTCGGGAATGATTTTATAAGTGACGGTTCGGATTTCCGGCTGGCCGAGATAATATTTATCAAAGGCCTCGAGCACAATTTCCGACCCCTGCGTCCGGCTGCTCAACCGGTACGCCCCGCTGCCGACAGGGTTGTTGGCAAAGTCGCTGTCCGGCGATTCGTGCAGCGCCTTGGGCACAATGGCCAGCCAGTTAAGGCTTTCAAAGAACGAACCGCTCGGGGTCAGCAGGCGAATGAGCACCTGGTCGTCGCCCACAGCCTCGGCCGACGCGACGGGCGCCGAAAAAGACATGGTGGCCGGCGCCGTGCGGAAGCATTCGATCGAGTAGAGCACGTCGTCCATTGTCACTTTATCGCCGTTATGGAAATAAACGTCGTCGCGAAGGGTGAAAAGATATTCCAGCCCGTCCTCGCTGACCGTGCAGTCCTGCGCGATGCGCATGGTCGGTTCGGCCTCGCCGATAACCAGCCAGGTGAGCGAGTCAAACATATTGCGCGCGATCTCGAATTCCTGCGTTTGCGACATTATATAGGGGTCAAAAGTGCCGACGTCTGCAGCGAACGCGCTGACCAGGCTGTCGCGCGCCGTTTCCGCGTCTTGTCCCTGCCCGCCGTTTTGTGTGCAGCCGGCCAGCAGCGTCAATGCCAGCAGCAATGCCGTGAGTTTCTTCATTTTTCATCCTCCCTTTCGGCTCTCGACCATAGATTTTCTTTATCATACCATATAGTTTTGCAAAATGATATACTGAATTACTAAGGCCGTTATTTTTTCATTGCCGCTTTGTGCCGGAAACGCCTTGACAAGACGGTAAAAATAGTGTATTGTAAATAAGTCGCAGATACTTTGTGGAGCGGTATCGAAGTGGTCATAACGAGCTCGACTCGAAATCGAGTTGCCGGTGAAACGGCACGTGGGTTCGAATCCCACCCGCTCCGCCATCGAAAAATCCAGTAACCATGCGGGTTTCTGGATTTTTCTTTTTTTACGCCCGTTCCAAAAATCACCCGATTTTGGGCTGTTCTTTCCAACATTTTGGAAAGAACAGCTTTTCGCTTTATTCCCCGCTTTTTTCTGCGTTTTGCTCCCATCTGCTGCCGAAATCGCCCGCTTCGGGAAGCGGCATGCCGCTCACCATCGCCTGCGCCGAGGAGAGTTTCGAACTGTAATCCAGATGGGCGTAAATGTTTGCCGTGGTGGAAAAATCCGAATGTCCCAGCCAGTCCTGAATCTGCTTGAGCGGTACGCCGTTGGCAAGCAAGAGGGATGCGCAGCTATGCCTGAGATCATGGAAGCGCATTTTCTTCATGCCGTGCCGCTGGATGAATGCGGGGAATTGTGAGGTCAGGTAATCGGGCTTCATCCGCTCGCCCAGCTCGTCCACGAATACGAAGCCGTCGTATTCGTAGTTGTAGCAGTTGCCGCAGACCTGCTTGTTCAGCTCCTGCGCTGCCTTGACCTCTGCAAAATATTCCTTGAATCTTCCCACCAGCGGCAG
>CALWJQ010000007.1 GCA_944381055.1 uncultured Clostridia bacterium
ATTCCCTGGATGACTTTGCAAAGCAGCTCGCCATCCATAACCGCCGCTCCAACAACTTCCCCATGAGACCCCTCGGCTGGCTTTCCCCCTCAGAGTTCACCGTCCAATATGTTTGACAAACCTACATCTGCCGCGCAGATCGCCTGTCTTGCGTTTACTGTTCGGACAGAGCTTTAAAAAGCCCTTTCATGCGCAGCAGGATGGCCAGCGCAATCCCCGCGACCAGGGTCGACGTAATGGGGACGTTAAGCCACAGCCCGTCCAGCCCCAGCGGCCACAAAGCGACGATCAGCCCCACAGGGAAAACAAAAGCGTTGGCCAGCGACAGCACCGTGGCCGGCAGCGGTTTGTCAAGTGCGATTAAAAAGCTCTGCACCGCAAAGCCGAACCAGCGCGTCAGGTAGGCGAGGCTGAACAGGCGCAGCGCATGGATCGACATGGTCACCAGATCGCTCCCGCCTTCGGACAAAAACAGCTGTGTGATCTGCCGCGGGAACAGCAGCATGACCGCCGCGCCGCCGACGGATATGGCGGCGCCCGCCGCCATGCAGCATTTTATGATGCTTTTGACCCGCCCAACCTGCCCGGCGCCCCAGTTGTAGCCGATGGCGGGCTGCAGCGAATCGCAGGCGCCGTACAGCAGCTGCTGCACGATGTCGCCCGCATACATGAGTACGCCGTAGACGTTGAGGGCGTTTTGCCCGCCAGCGCGCAGCAGGACGGCATTCATCAGGATAGATGCCAGCCGCGCCGCCGTGTTGTTAAGAAAGGTCGGGCTGCCGCTCGACACGACCTGCCGGATAAGGCGCGCCGAAAAGCGCGGGCGGCAAAACCGCAGGGGCAGGCGCCCCCGCCAGAACGGCCAGAGCGCGACGAGCGCGCAGAGGAACATGCCGCACGACACCGCCAGCGCCGATCCGCCGATCCCCATGTCCAGCACCGACAGACAGAGCAGTTCGAGCCCCATAATGAGCGCAGACATCAGGATATTGAGGAACATGCTGCTTTTGATGCGCCCGCAGATGCGCAAAAAGTTGTCTACCGCAAACACAATGGTCGTCACAGGCGAACAGACCGCGTAGACCCGGATATATTGGGCCGCCAGATCGCGCAGTTCGCCTTCGGCGCCCATCAGCGACAGCAGCGCCGGCGCGGCCGCATAAAAGGCGGCCCCCATCAAAATGCCCGTCGCCACAATCATGATGCAGGCACAGGTAAAATAATTGCTGGCCTCTTGTTCCTGCCGTCTGCCCATGGCGATTGATATGGGAACCGACGACCCTACGCCGATAAGGTCAGCCAGTGAAAAATTGATCAGCATCAGGGGAAAAGCCAGGTTTACGGCGGCAAAGGCCTGTTCGCCCAAAAACTGCCCGACAAACACGCCGTCAAACAGCCCCCAGAGCGACGAAACGACCATGCTGATCGCCCCGGGAACGGCTACGGTGAAGAACAGCCGCCGCGGCGGCGTTTTAATGTACAGATCATAGCTGCTCACTGCCGCTTCCCCCTTCCATCTTTGCAAAAGCATCTTTCAGCAGGCCGTTATATCTTTCAAACAGGCGCAGGAATATATCGGCGTCCTCAAATTCCGCCATTGCGCGCCCTTCCGCCGCAATGGCGCGGTCAACCGTCCTCTGCGCCAGCGATTCGCCCTTTTCTGTCAGCGCAATCTGCTTGCACCGGCGGTCCGACGTGTTGCCCCGCAGCTCGGCAAAGCCGTCGGACTGCAATTTTTTCAGCGCGGAATTGACGGTCTGCGGCGGCAGAAAGCTCAGCCCGATAATATCCCGCTGAAAAACCGGGCCTTCCGCTTCCCGGATCATGTACAAAATCCAGAACACCGTGTCTGACAAGCCCAACCGGCGGGCTGCATCCCGGTAAATTTTGTCGTTTTCTTTGAAAATCGCGTTAAAATCGCGCACCAGACGCTCTGCGCGCGGCATCTTACCCCTCCTCCAAATGCGGCAAAGGGCATTATAATCCGAAATCGGAGTAATGTCAAGCCGCAAAAAAGCTCCCCGACCCTGCGCCGGCAGGGTCGGGGAGCCGTGCAGCTGCTATTACAGCGGCTTGACAAAGCAGATAATCCGCCCGGCTTCGCGGAAGCCGGCACGCAGATGAAAAAGGCGGCTTTGCTCGTTTCCGATTTCGCAGTCGCTGGCAAACTCCCGGCAGCCGCAGCCGCGGCACCAGTCTTCACACGCGGCTGCCAGGGCGCGCGCGACACCCTGCCGGCGGCAGGACGGTTCGACAAATATCCCCTCGAGATACCCGACAGGGCTGGTGCCGGTGCCCTCGACATAATCGCGGCGCAGCTGGCACTGGGCAAACCCCACAGGCTCTGCCCCGCGGCGCGCGAGGAAAAAGACCCCGCCGTCTTTCCAGACGCCGGCCAGCTCCGAACGCAGCCCCCCGGCATCCTGCGACGGCCACAACCGCAGCGCCAGAGCTGTCAGCGTGTCCAAATCGGCGCGTTCTGCCCGGGCAATGACAATGTCCGCCCTCACCAGGTCGTCAGGATGACCGTCTGGGTCTGCTCGTCCCAGTCGACGCCAAACCCGATCAGCGCCCCCAGGTCGCGCAGCTTGAAGTAGTTGCTGCCGGCGATTTCATAGGCGTCAAGCTCAGCGGGCTGGCCGTTGTAGCGGATGGCCGACGCCGTCGGGGTGCAGGCGCGCACGCGCAGGCCCGAACCCAGGTACTCGCCGCCGATGCGGGTGTACGTCAGGCCGCTTTGAATGGTCACCGTCGAGGTGGCGGCGTCATAGCCGACGCCGAAGTGGCAGGGGCTGTCGACGTCTTCCAGCAGCAGCGCCACGTCGCGCAGCTTGAGGTAGTTGTTCCCGTTGATCTCGTAAGCCCCCAGCGTCGCGGTCTGGCCGTCGACAAGCAGAACGACGTCGTTCGGGCGGGCCGCGCCGGCTGTCCCTGCCTTGATGCGGGCGTATTCCTGCTCGGTCGTCGAGATTTCAATATCGA
Source organism: uncultured Clostridia bacterium (assembly GCA_944381055.1). Lineage (GTDB taxonomy): Bacteria > Bacillota > Clostridia > Oscillospirales > Butyricicoccaceae > Ventrousia. The sequence goes on from CALWJQ010000007.1 coordinate 2,983, forward strand.
GGTCATATCCTTCGCGATCCCAGACATGTTTTTTGGCCCACTCGTCGGTGTCGGTTTTCATAAAATAGGTGTGGGAAACCCGGCCCGTACGCTCATAGGCAGAATGATCCATGCGCACGTCCAGCCAGTAAAACTGGTCGTCGACAAGGACAATGTTCCATTTGTGCTCTACGCGGCTGCCGTCGTTGTTGATAAACTCGCCCGCAACCAGATAGGTCTCGTACCCAAGCCGTTCGAGCAGCACGTTGAGCAGCGCCGCATAATGGGCGCAGGTTCCGATACGGTACATCGCCATGTCCTCGGCCAGGTAGCTGACGTACATGTCGTAGTGGTAACGGATTTTGCCCTGCAGGTACAGGCTGTCGTACAAAGCCCCCCACTGTTCGGCGTTGGCTTCCAGGTACGCACGGTCAAAATAGGTCTCCGTCCCCCGGCCTTCGCGGTCGCAGTTGCGGATGATCCAGTCGTAAACCGCGGCGATTTTCTGCGCATCGGTCGTCAGGCCGTCGGTCGGAATGGAGTTCAAAATGACGCCCGCCATGTAGTCCAGCATGGGGTTCCCGCTGAAAATAGGGGTGCGGTCCTGCGTGATGCCGGCCGCCGAAACGCCGGGCGCCGCGCCCAGCGCCAAAAGCAGGCACAGTACAAACGCGCAGATGCGCTTTCCCCTGAAAACAAACGGTTTCATATCGAGTTTCCCTCCCGAAAAATGAAGTAAAAAGGTTTTCTGCCATTTATCATAGCACAAAACCGGAAAACACGCAAAGGAAAACAGAAAATTTCTTGCTTTGCCGGGTAATATTCGGTAAAATAAAGATATCATTTGTCTAAAAGGGAGTGCTTTGCCATGAAAACTCTGGCGCAGCTGATTTGCAGCGACATGAAGGTCGCCTTCGGCGTCACCGAGCCGGGCGCCATCGCCTTTGCCTGTGCCAAGGCGCGCGAGCTGGTGGGCGGCGAAGTCCTGACCGTCACGCTCGACCTCAACTCCGGCATCTACAAAAATGCGTTTACCTGCGGCATCCCCAATTCCCCGGAACTCGGCAATGTTTACGCCGCCGCGCTCGGCGCCGTAGGCGGAAAATCCGAACTGGGGCTCGAAGCGCTCGAGCCCATCACAAAACAGGACAACGACACCGCCCGCCGCCTGGTCAGCGAAGGCAAGGTGGCCGTCAACCTAGACCGCATCACGCCGGTCATCTTTATCCGCGCCACGGTGCAGACGACCGAGGGCATCGGCGAAGTGACCATTGAAGGCAGCCACACCAACGTCACGCTGGTGCGCAAAAACGGCGACATCCTGTTCAAAGCCGATCCGGCCGCCGCGGCCGAAGACCCGTGTGAAAACATCAAAGGCTACACCCTGCGCCAGCTGGTCGACTACGCAAAAACCGTGCCGCTTGAAGAGATCGCCTTTTTAAAGCGCGCCTTTGAAACCGACAGCGAGCTGCTGGAAGAGGGAATGCGCGAGGGCCGGACCCCCATGACCCAAACCATGATCGCCCAAAACGGCGGGAAAATCTATAACGGCGACAGCAAAAAAAGCGCGGCCATCGTCGCCATGGGCGCCATCGAAGCGCGCGTCGCCGGCGTGCCCCGCGCCGCCATGAGCATCACCGGCAGCGGCAGCCACGGGATTCTGGCCATGATGCCCCTGTACGCGTTCTGTAAATCAGAAAACCGCAGCGAAGAAGAGCTGCTGCGCGCCGTCTGCCTGTCCTGCCTGGTCACCATTTACATCAAGGAATATTCGGGCCGCCTTTCAGCCCTGTGCGGCTGTACCCTGGCCGGCGGTACCGGCACGGCGCTCGGGCTTGTCATGCTGCACGGCGGCAGCGACGATCAGTACTTCCAGGCCGTCTGCAACATGGCGGCGTCGCTGACCGGCATGATCTGCCACGGCGGCAACCCCGGCTGCGCGCTCAAGGCGCTGATCGGCGTCAATATGGCCTTTGACGCCGCCATGCTGGCCATGGCCAATACATCGGTCGGATGCTGCCACAGCATCATGGGTTCGACGCCGGAAAAAACCATGCAGAACATGGGCTACGTCGCGTCCCCCGGCATGATCGACACCGAAGA
>CALWJQ010000008.1 GCA_944381055.1 uncultured Clostridia bacterium
CTCATGAAGGATATGGCCCCCTCTCGTTCAGTTGTTGTCTCGCAACTCCAACTATAACCGATGAGGCCTTATCCTTCATCCTTTTTTATTCAACTGTCCAAGATGTATTGTACTCCTACAGAGCCGAATGGGGATAACAGAAAATATCTCTTGCATTTTGGTTGAAAATATGGTAAACTACATTTCGAATGTATGTTGAAAGCGTGCCGGCCGAGCGGGAAGGCCGTTCGGCGGGCTGCTTTTGTGATGCGAGGTGAGACAAGCGATGAAGGAAAAGATCCATCCCAAATACCAGGTGACCACCGTCAAGTGCGCCTGCGGCAATACCTTTGAGACGGGTTCGACCAAAGAGAACATCCGTGTTGAAATCTGCAGCAAGTGCCATCCGTTCTTTACCGGTAAGCAGAAGCTGGTCGACACCGGCGGACGTGTGGACCGTTTCAAAAAGCGTTTCAACCTGGACAAGTAACCGACGGCGTCTGCGGACTGCGTCGGCAAGCGTTGAAGCCGGTTGTGCCCGGCTTCGCCGATATTCTGCGCGGCGCCCTGCTGGGGCGCCGCTTTTCATCTTGGAGGAGCTGTTTTGATAGAAAAAAGGCAGAGCGCCAAAGAGCGCGCCATTCTGGTCGGCGTCAGCTGCACGGCCGTGCCGGACTTTGACAACTCGGACGACGAAGCCATGCGCGAACTGCAGGAGCTTTTGGAGACTGCGGGCGGCGAGACCGTGCTGACGGCCGTGCAGAACCGAAAGACCCCTGACCCGCGCACGTTTATCGGCGAGGGGAAATGCCGTGAACTGCGCGAACTTATCAAGGCAAACGACATCGAACTGGCCGTTTTTGACAACGAGCTGGGGCCGTCGCAGACGCGGGCGCTGGAAAAAGAGCTCGACTGCCGGGTCATCGACCGCAGCGCCCTCATCCTGGATATTTTTGCTGACCGCGCGCAGACGCGCGAAGGCAAACTGCAGGTCGAGCTGGCGCAATACCAGTATCTTTTGCCCCGCCTGTCCGGCATGTGGAGCCATTTGGTGCGCCAGACGGCGGCCGGCGGCCGCAGCCCCATCGGGACCCGCGGCCCGGGCGAGACACAGCTCGAAACCGACCGCAGGCACATCCGCCGCAAAATATCCAAGCTCAAGGAAGAGACCGACGACGTCCGCCGGGTGCGCGCCGTGCAGCGGCGCGGGCGCGAAAAGGCTTCCGTGCCGCTCGTCTGCATCGTCGGCTACACCAACGCCGGAAAATCGACGCTTTTAAACGCCCTGACCGGCGCAGGGGTCCACGCCGAAGGCCGGCTGTTCGACACGCTGGATCCGACGACCAAAAGCCTGGTGACGCCGGACGGGATGCAGGTGCTGGTGTCCGACACGGTCGGGTTTATCCGCAAGCTGCCGCATCACCTGATCAGCGCTTTCCGTGCCACGCTTGAAGAGGTCACCTATGCCGACGTCATCGTTCACGCCATTGACGTCAGCAACCCGGTCTGGCAGGAACAGGAAGATGTCGTCGACAGGCTGCTGGGCGAGCTGGGAGCAGGGGCCGTGCCGCAGATTACGGTGTTTAACAAGATCGATCGGGTGCCGGACGCCGAGCTGCCGCGCCGGGCGGGCGCCGTTTACTGTTCGGCGCTGCACGGCGCCGGGCTGGACGAGCTGATGAACCGTGTGGTGTCGGATCTGTCGCAGGGACGCCGCCGCGTGTCTTTTGTGCTGCCTTACGCCCGCGCGTCCCTGCTCGACGAGCTGTACCGCGACGCCAGCGTCAAACGCGCCGACTACGTTGAAAACGGCATTGACGTCGAAGCGGTGGTCGACGCGCGTATGCTCGGGCGGCTGCGCGAATTTTTGCCCGCAGAGGAGAAAGACGATGACGCCTTTTAAAGTTCCCGCCGGAGAAAGCGAAATTGAGCTTATCGAAAAAAAGTCGCGGTTTATCAGCCGGATTTTTCAAATTGAAACGGCTGAGCAGGCGCAGGAAATCCTGCAAAAAATCCGCAAGCAGCACTGGGACGCCAGCCACAATGTCCACGCTTATATTCTGGAAAACGGCGTCATGCGCATGAGCGACGACGGCGAACCGCAGGGCACAGCCGGTATGCCGACCCTTGAAGTGCTGCGCAAGGAAGACATTAAAAACGTTTTGTGTGTTACGACCCGGTATTTCGGCGGTACGCTTTTAGGGGCCGGCGGGCTGACGCGCACTTACGGCAAAGCGTGCAAACAGGCGCTCGATGCCGCCGGAATCGCCGTCATGCAGCCCTTTGACTTTTACCGCATCGACTGCCCGTACGGGCTGCTTGAAACGGTGCGGCGGCAGCTGGGGGGCTTTGATGCGGCCGAAGAGAGCGCCGATTACGGCGCGTCGGTTGTGCTGAGCGTCTGCCTGCCTGCCGAACGGGGCGGGGACTTCTGCGCTCATCTGATCGACAAAACCAACGGCGCCGTCCGGCCCGAGCGGCAGGGACAGAAACTTTTTGCAAAAAAACTCGGCTGAAAAGAGAAAAACGGGGACGCCGAACGTATATATTAAATGAAAAGCAAAAAAAGGAGGGCTGCGCATGACCATTCGCGAAACAATCGAGCAGACGGAAAGGGAGATCCTGTCGCCCGGTGCGGCCCTGTCCGCGTGTTCGCGCGGGCGCGAAAAGCCCGACGACGTGTGCGAGGTGCGCACCTGTTACATGCGCGACCGCGACCGGATCATCCACAGCAAATCTTTCCGGCGGCTCAAGCACAAGACGCAGGTCTTTATTTCGCCCGAAGGCGACCATTACCGGACCCGCCTGACCCACACCCTTGAAGTGTCGCAAATAGGCCGGACCATCGCGCGCGGCCTGCGCCTGAACGAGGATTTGGTCGAAGCCATCGCGCTGGGGCACGACCTGGGGCATACGCCCTTTGGCCACGCCGGGGAACGGGCGCTGGACAGCGTGTCCGACTGCGGCTTCCGCCACAACGAACAGAGCCTGCGCGTCGTCGATCTGCTGGAAAAGGGAGGGCAGGGGCTTAACCTGACCTGGGAAGTGCGCGACGGCATTGTCTGCCATTCGAGCGGCGGCAAGCAGGCCGACACGCTTGAAGGGCAGATTGTCCACTATTCCGATCGCATCGCCTACATCAACCATGATATCGACGACGCGCTGCGCGGCGGGATTCTGAGCGAAGGCGACATCCCGGCCCGCCTGAGCGCCCTGCTGGGCGATTCGCACAGCAGCCGCATCAATTCGCTGGTGCTGTCGGCTATCCGCTACGGAGCGCGGACAGGGAAAATCGGGCTCGAGCCCGATTTCGCCGCAGCGATGGAAGACATGTGGGATTTTATGTTTGAAGCAGTATATAAAAACCCCGTAGCCAAAGGGGAAGAAAGCCGCGGGATGGACATTTTAAAGCGTCTGTACGAGCATTTTTATCAATGTCCTGACGAAATGCCGCAGGAATTCCGCGACGTCGCGCAGCGCGACGGGCTGCCGCGCGCGGTATGCGACTACATCGCCGGCATGACCGACCGTTTTGCCGTCGCGCGGTTTGAGGATCTGTTCATTCCCAAGTTCTGGAGCAAAATGTAAAGGGCCGCGCCCCCGGTCCGCAGGAGCGAAAGGAGGGTGTGCCGTGGCTTTACCCGACAGTTTCCTGGACGAGCTGGTCGCACGCAGCGACATCGTTGAGATCGTTCAGCACTATGTCCCCCTGAAAAAGAGCGGGAGCAATTACTTTGGGCTGTGCCCCTTCCACAACGAGCGGTCTCCGTCCTTTTCCGTCTCGCCGGACAAGCAGATTTTCCACTGCTTTGGCTGCGGCGAGGGCGGCGGGGTCATTCAGTTCGTTATGAAAATCGAGGGCCTGCCCTTTTTGGACGCGGTGCGGATGCTGGCCGACCGGGCCGGTATGGAAATGCCGTCCGACCGCGAACAGAGCGACGAGCAGCGCCGTGCGCGTGAGCGGATGCTGGGCATGAACCGTGACGCGGCGCGCTGGTTTCACAGCCTGCTGCAGCAGCCGCAGGGCGAACAGGCGCAGGCCTACTTTGCCCGCCGCGGGCTTTCGCGGCGGACGGTCACCCGGTTCGGGCTGGGCTGGGCTGAAAACTCGTGGGACGGCCTTTTAAAGCACCTGACCGGGCTGGGGTACCGGCCCGCCGAAATTGAAAAAGCCGGCCTCGCCGTGCGCGGCAGCAGCGGCGGGCTGTACGACCGCTTCCGCGGGCGGGTCATGTTCCCCATCATTGACGTGCGCGGCAACGTCATCGCTTTCGGCGGGCGGGTGCTTGACGACAGCAAGCCCAAATATTTAAACTCGCCCGACACGCCGGTGTTCCACAAAAACCGCAACCTGTTCGCCCTCAACCTGGCCAAAAAGAGCCGGCAGGGCCGCCTTATTCTGGCCGAGGGGTATATGGACGTCATCGCCCTGCACCAGGCGGGGTTTGACTGTGCCGTCGCGTCGCTCGGCACGTCGCTGACCGACGAACAGGCCAAGCTGATGTCCCGCTATACAAAAGAGGCCGTCATCTGTTATGATTCGGACGAGGCGGGGCAGAAGGCGGCGCAGCGGGCCATTGACATTTTGAACCGGGCCGGGCTGGAAGTGCGCGTGCTGCGCGTCCCGGGGGCCAAAGACCCGGACGAATATATCCGTGAAAACGGCAGCGAGGCCTTCGGCCTGCTGCTGCGCAAACCGCAGACCGACGGCGAGTACCGCGTCGCGCAGCTCGCCGCGCAGTACGATTTGACGCAGGACGACGGGCGCATCGCCTTTTTAAAGGCCGCGGTGCCCATGCTGGCCGCCATGCCCAACCGCATCGAACGCGAGATTTACGCGCATTCGGCCGCGCAGATGGCCGGGCTTTCGGAAAGCGCCGTGCTGGCCGAAGTCGGCCGCGCCTGCGCGCGCGGCGAACGCCGCAAACGGCAGGAAACCGAGCGGAAGGCGCTGCAGCCGCTGCGGCAGGTTCAGCCGCACGAACGCGAACTGCGGTACCAAAACCCGCGGTCGGCGCTGTGCGAGGAAAAGCTGCTGGCGCTGGTGCTGCAGGATCAGGAACTGCTGGACAAGGCGCGGAAAAAAGTGTCGCCCGGCGCGTTTTCTTCAGATTTTCTGGCAAAAATATACCAAAAGGCCATCGAGCGCCGCGAGCAGGGGCTCGAACTGTCGGCCGCCGCCTGCATGGCGGGGCTGCCGGAAAACGAGGTGCGGCACCTGTCGGGCGTTTTGGCTGAATCGGTGCGTTCGCGCGAGCCGGAACGCGAAATAGACGACTATATCGGCACGATTTTGTTCGAATATGAAAAGAGAACCGAACAGGACGGCGACGACCTGCTGCGCAAGGCGGCCGGGCGGCGGCGCTCCAAAGAGGGAGGATAAAGAATGGCGGAAATGGAAAACGCAAAAAACCTGCTGCACGATCTTCTGGAGCAGGGCAAAAAGAACGGGAAATTGACGATGAAAGAAATCAACGTCGTCTTTGACGAGATGGAGCTCGACCCCGACCAGCAGGATCGTTTTTTTGAGGCGCTGGAAAAGGCAGGCATCGACGTCGCCGTCGAGGACGAAGACTTTTTGCTCGACGCCCCGCCGCTCGACGACGTGGACGGCGATTTTCCCGGGAACGTCGAGGAAATCCCTGAAGAAGAGCTGGTCGACACGTCGGCGCTGGCCGAAGGGCTGGCTATCGACGACCCGGTGCGCATGTACCTGAAGGAAATCGGCAAGGTCGACCTTTTGCAGCCTGACGAAGAAATCGAGCTGGCGCGCCGGATGCTGAACGGGGACGAGGCCGCTAAAAAGCGGCTGGCCGAAGCCAACCTGCGCCTTGTCGTGTCCATTGCCAAGCGCTATGTCGGCCGCGGGATGCTTTTCCTCGACTTGATCCAGGAAGGCAACCTGGGCCTTATCAAGGCGGTTGAAAAGTTTGATTACACCAAGGGCTA
>CALWJQ010000009.1 GCA_944381055.1 uncultured Clostridia bacterium
AAACTGCAACGGCAATACGCTGGACGCCGACGTCATCGAGCAGCTAAAACATTTGAGTGAGAATGGATCCGAATTTATCCGGCAGCTGGAACAGAGCAGACAGGCGCTGCTGGGCAACCGGCAGGGCTACGACGCGGAGTTCTCCAAGCTGGAATCCGAGATCGCCGCAAACGAGGAGGAGATCAAGGGCCTTGTTTCCGCCCTGGGACGATCCACCGGAACCTCCGCTGAAAGTTATGTCATGCAGCAGATCGATGACCTCCACGAGAAAAGCGAGGGCATGAAGCGGCATTTGGCGGAGTTGAAAGAGTTAACCTCCAGCCACGCCCTGACGGACATTGAGTTTGACCTGTTGGCGCAAATGCTGGCTTCCTTCAAGGATACTGTGGACGGGATGACGGTGGAGCAGAAGCGGGCAACCATCCGCACCTTTGTCAAGGAGATCATCTGGGACAGGACGGACGCCCATGTGGTGCTGTTCGGCTCGGAGTACGAATACGAGTTCCCCAAAGCGCTGGCGGGCCTTGGACAGCAGGCGGCCGGCGGTGAAACGGCAGAGCCGCTAAGTGAGGATAGCAAATGAAATCCTTATGTATTTCCGCGCAACCAAAAAACAAAGCTGCGAGGTCTCGCTGTCGGATCCTATTGACAGCGACAAAGACGGCAACGCGCTGTCTCTGCTCGACGTCATCAGCAGCGACGACAATATCCTTGATGAGATCGATCTGAGTGACCGGCAGGTCAAATTGTACCGCTATATGGCCGACTCGCTCGAAGACCGCGAGCGCGAAATTTTGTTCATGCGCTACGGCCTGTTGGGAAAAAAGGCCCTGACCCAGCGCGAAGTTGCGGAAAAATGCGGCATTTCACGCTCTTATGTATCGCGCATTGAAAAAAAGGCGCTTGAAAAACTGGCGCGATGTTTTGAGGATCCTGCGCCGCAGCGGCCCTGAATGTAAAAACACAAAGCCGCGGTTCCCCGGAACCGCGGCTTTGCCTGTACGCTGAAACAGCACTTTTAGATTTTGCTTTGGAGCTGTGCCCCGCTTTTCCGGCTGCGGGTCAGCAGTGTGCCGGCCGTCAGGGCGGTAAAGGGCGCGACGGTCACAAGGCCAAAAGAGCCGATGATGGTGTGAATCAGCTCGGCAGCCACATATTTGTAGTTCAGGATGTTGTAAAGCGGCGTCCCCTGCGCCATAAAGACCATGAGCAGGGCGATGTACCCGCCTGAATAGGCCAGCAGCAGCGTTGTCGTCATGGTCCCCATAGCCGCGCGGCCGACGTTCAGGCCCGATCGAACGGCTTCCCATCTGCCGATGTCCGGGCGTTTGTCCACGACCTCCTTGACGGCTGATGTGATGTCGACCGACAGATCGATGACTGCGCCGGATGATCCCAGGAAAACAGACGCCATGAAAATCTGCGTCAGGCTGAGGTGCTGATACCCCGCATACAGCAGGCTTTCGGAATACGCCATGACAGCGCCGTGGATTTTAAACAGGTCGGTGAAAATCATGCCAAGCACGCATGTGACCAAAATTCCCAGAAACGCGCCCGAAACGGCGGACAGGCAACGGCGGTCAAAGCCGTAAACCAGTCCGATGATCATGGCCGTGAGCAGCAGCGTCGTCGCAAGGCCCATCCAGATCGGGTTGCAGCCCCGCAGGTACAGGGGAACCAGCAGTTTCCACAATGTCAGGATGGTCAGTGCAAAGGACAGCACAGCCCGCACACCCGTGCGGCCCGCGAACAACACAAGCAGCACTACAAACCCGGCGGCGACCAGCGCTTCCCAATGCAGGCGGTAATGGTCGGTCATGGTCACGTTGGTGATAACACCGTCTGCATGGCTGACGACCACCATTGCGCGATCCCCCGGCTCGAACAGCTTGTCCTGTTCGAGCGAGCCGTTGAGCATGTTGACGCCGGTCACCGTTTGCCCGTCAAATTTTCCGCCCTGCAAAACCAGCGTACACAGCTGTTCGCCCGCACGAACCAGGCCGGTGTCGACGATGGCGCTGTTGTCGACGTCCTGCACCAGCGCTGTGCACGGCTCCGCTTCCTGATACTGCATGGCTCCCTCATACCCGGTGGGGATGGCCAGCAACACGGCGATGAGGGCCAGGCAGACGAGCACCGGCGCATTGTAGCGGATTCGTTCGGGCGTCAAAAGAGTTTTCATGGGTCTTTGTTTCCTTCCTTTCACACGGCAAGCCACCCCTGCCGCAAAACAGGGGTGGCCGGCTGTTCAGAATCGGCCTTTGGGGCTGCTTACTGCACGCCCAGCATCGCGGCCAGTTTGTCGAAAATCTCGGTGTTGTCGTAGTAGCCGCCGAACACTTCGGCATTGACACCCTGCGCCAGCACGGCGACCGGCAGTCCGGTGTGGCTGTACGAAGTGAAAGAAATGCCCGACTTGTTGTTGATGATGTGGGTAATGGTGACGGACAGCGGCTCGTAGGTGCCGTACAGAACCAGTTCTTCCTGGTCATACTCGCTGGTCTGGGTGCCGTTGATGCTCTTTTCATAAGCGGCACGCAGCAGCTCAACTTCGTAGTCGGTCAGCACCAGCTTGTCGCCTTCTTCACCTTCGGTCTTCAGGCCGAACAGCTTCTCAATATCCCACAGGACGTGCTCGAACGGGGTCTTCTTCTCTTTGTAGTTGGCGACAAAGTCACTGTCGAACTTGGCAAACGAAATGGTCTGGCTTTCGAGCAAGGTCAGGTAGGTGTCGTAGTCGGTGCCGGCAAAGCCGATGGTCATACCCCCGGTCTCGTGGTCGCCGGTGACCAGAATCAGGGTTTCTTCGGGGTGTTCGGCGGCGAAGTCGATAGCGACCTGCACTGCGTCGGCCAGCGCTTTGGTGTCATGGATGGTCGAAGCGGCGTCGTTGGCGTGGCAGGCCCAGTCAATTTTGCCGCCTTCGCACATCATAAAGAAGCCGTCTTCGTCCTGCGACAGGATCTCGATGCCCTTTTCGACATAGTCGGACAGAGCCCACATGTCTTCCGTGCGGTCGAGCTCATAAGCCATGGCGTCGCCGTCGGCCAGGTACTCGTCGATGAGGATGACCTTGCCGTCTTCGGCCGTGATGGTCTCGGCTTCAGCCTGGGTCATGGCGACGGTGTAGCCGGCTCTTTCCGCCAGGCTGTACAGGCTGCTCTGGGTCCCATCGCCTTCGGGGGACAGCAGCCCGCCGCCGGCGAAGTACTCAAAGCCGGAATCAATCAGTTCGAGACCGATTTCGTAGTAGCTCGAACGGCTGGCCTGGTGCGCATAGAACGCGGCCGGGGTAGCGTGGTTAAGGTTGACCGAAGAAATGACGCCGACCGAATACCCTTTCTGCTCGTGCAGCTTTTCGCTGATGGTTTCATAGGCAATGCTGCCCGTCTCGTCAACGTTGATTGAGCCGGAATAAGTCTTGTAGCCGGTGGCGATCGATGTCGCGGTGGAAGCGGAGTCAGGCGCAAACGAATTGGAGTCATAGGTGACGGCCGATCCGGCCACGTCAAAGTTCATGAAATTGAGGTAGCTGGGGCCGTCGAGAATGGCGCCCTGATTGTCGTCCAGGCTGGGCTGAGCCATAAAATAATCCTCGTCTTCCAGCGCGCCGAGATAATCTGCCGTCGACTGGATCTGCGGATAGCTCATGCCGTCGCCGATGAACAGAAACACGTACTTGGGCGCGGTCATGTTCCCGGTTTGCGCGGTTGTGACCGGGGGCGTAGCGGCGCTCGCGGACAGGGGCGTTTCGTCATTGGCCGAGACATAGTCACAGCCGGTCAGGCAGCCCAGTGCCGTCACCAGCACCAGCAGAAGCGCGGTCAGTTTTGCTTTCATCGTTTTCCTTCCTCTTTTCGTCGTGATGTTTTAGCATTTGTTCCTGCCAACAGCCACTATTTTGCCGTCTGGCGGTAAAATTTGCAACGGAACTGCTGTAAACGGCAGGTAAAACATCACAGCCGTTTTCCGCTGTTTTTAAAGCCCGGTTTACAGTTGCCTGCACTGCCCCCCCGTGATATAATACGGATATAATGGCAAATGTCCCGGACATTCTGTTGAGGAGGCTGCTCCATGAAGGATCTGAAAACCGCCTGCCGCCTGGCGCTGGTTCAGTGCGCGCCGGTCATGTTTGACAAAAAGAAAGGTACCGACAAAGTTGTTGGGCTGATTGCCGAAGCCGCCCGTGAAAAAGCGGAACTCATTGTGTTCCCCGAACTGGTCATTCCCGGCTACCCGTACGGAATGAGCTTTGGCTTTAAAACAGGCTGCCGGGACGAAAACGGCCGGCGGGACTGGAAGCTTTACTATGACAACTCCATCCTGGTTCCCGGCGAAGAGACCGCGCGCATCGCCGAGGCCGCAGCCGCAGCCCGCGCCTATGTGAGCATCGGCGTTTCTGAGCGCGACGCCGTCACGGCGACTTTATACAACACCAACCTGGTCTTCGGGCCGGACGGCGCCCTTTTGACCGTACACCGCAAGCTCAAGCCCACCGGGTCCGAGCGCCTGGTCTGGGGCGAGGCGGATCGCGGTTTTGCGCCGGTCACCGATACGCCGTGGGGGCCTGCCGGTTCGCTGATCTGCTGGGAAAGCTACATGCCCCTGCTGCGCGCCGCGCTGTACCAAAAGGGCATGACCATCTGCCTGGCCCCCAACACCAACGACTACGACTCCTGGCTGGCGACCGCGCGGCACATCGCCGTCGAAGGCCGGTGTTTTTATGTCAACGCCGACCTGTGCTTTACCCGCGACATGTACCCCGGCGGGCTTGCCTACCCCGAGGAAATCGATGCGCTGCCCGAGATTGTCTGCCGCGGCGGCAGCTGTGTCATCGACCCTTACGGCAATTATGAAATCGAGCCTTTCTGGGATCAGGAAGGGATCCGATACGCCGACCTTGACATGAACAAGGTCCCGGCCAGCCGCATGGAATTCGATCCGTGCGGCCACTATTCCCGTCCTGACGTCCTCAAACTGAACCTGCGCGACGAGTAAAAAGCTGCGCCCGGAAGGCCGGCGGCCCTCCGGGCGTGCATTTTGAAAAGTCCGGCGGGGCCGGCGTTGACAAGTGAAATTTTGTCTGCTAAAATAATAAGTACAGGGATTCCCTGCCGCAGGGCAATGACTCAAGCAGCCATTGCCTTTTTTTATGAAAGGTTTGGTGCCACATATGAAATTCCCCAGCAAGTCGCAGCTCAGGCGGCGCCTTTCCCTCAGGCGCCTGATCGTCAGCATGATCGGCCTGTCCGCCTTTTTCTACATCCTGCACTATCTTATTTTCCGCGATCTGCACCATATCGCCATTTTTGCCCTGCACGACATCGCCTTTCTGCCTCTTGAAGTCATTTTGACCTCGCTGATTTTCGAGCGCGTGCTCGACGACGCGCACCAGAACGAACATCGCGGCAAAGTCAACATGATCGAAAGCATCTTTTTCAACGAAACCGGCAGCGACCTGCTGCGTTACCTGCTGCGGTGCGACCCGGGCAGCGCTGCGCTGTGCCGCGCCATGCACATCGATGAATCGTGGGATCTGCTGCAATTTGAACAGGCGCAGCGCTTCGCCGACGAATACGACTTTTCCGTCGACCCTGCGCAGACCGACTTTTTTGCCCTGCACTACCACCTGGAAACCCGGCACAAATACTTTCTCAAGGTCATTGAAAACCCGGCGCTCATGGATCACGAGGGCTTTACCGACCTGATTCTGGCCATGTACCATTTGTGGGAAGAGCTCGATTTCCGCACCGACCTGTATCAGCTGTCCGACCGGGACCGGCAGACGCTGTGCGCCCTGACCGGCCAGATTTACCGGCTTTTAACCCGCGAATGGCTGCTCAATGTCTGCTATACCAAGCGCCATCACGAAAGCCGCTTTGCCGTCGCGGTGCGCACCAACCCGTTCGCCTTTTTCGACGGCAAAACGCAGGCGTGATTTTACGGAATTTCCGAAAGTTTCCCGTCTTTGCCCAGCAGGATCAGCCGCGCTCCGTCCACTTTCTGGATGAGCGCGGCGCTTTTGTCCTGCGGCAGCATAAAACAGGCTGTCGACAGGATGTCGGCGACGCCCGAATCGGTGTAAATCACGGTCGCTGAAAGCGCCTCGTCGGACGGCATGAGAGTGTCCGGATCAATGATGTGGTGGTACTGTACGCCGTCGACCGTCATATGGCGCAGATACCCGCCCGACGTCACAGCCGCAGCGTCGCTGAGCGTCAGGGTGGTCAGAAGGCTTCCGCTGTCATCGGGACTCTGGACGCCGACCGTCCAGCCGTCTTTGCCGGGCGGCGCGCCTTCGGCCCAAACGTTGCCGCCGGCTGAAATGACAAAATCGGTGTACCTGGCGTCGCACAGGGCGGCGGCCACCAGCCCGGTGGCGAACCCTTTGGCGACCGCCCCGACGTCAATGCGCAGTTCGGCATCGCACAGCTCAGCCGTCCCCGCCTGCTCATCAAGCACCAGATCGTCAATGGAGCAGTGTGCTGACGCCTGCCGCAGCGCATCCATGTCTGGCAGCGCCGCGCTGTCCGGGTCTTCAAGCGCGGCCTCGCGCGCATCGCTCCACAGCTGCAAAACGGCACCCATGGCAATATTGACTTTTCCTCCAGTCAGCTCGTATCCCTGTTTGCCCAAGAGCAGCAGCTGCATCACTTCGGGTTCGACCTGCCGGGGGCCCTGCCCCGCCGCAGCGTTGAGGCGCGACAGGCCCTCGCCCGTATCAGTATAAGTATCAAACAGCCGGTGCAGCCGTTCAAACTCAGAAAAGGCCAGATCAGACATGGCGTCAAAGGTTTCCCGGCTGCCGCTGTAAGCAGTCAGGACAATCAGCGTGTCAAACAGGTCATAGCGCTGGTCTGTATAGCGCTGCGGGCTGCGTTGGCACCCGGCCAGCAGCATACAGAAAACCAGGGCTGCGGCGGCGGTTTTTTTCATGGCGCTCCCTCCAGTAGAGCTATTGTACCAGCCGGCGGCAGAAAAAGCAAACATTCTGCAACATCCCGCCTTTTTCCGTTGCAATATTCGATAAAATGTGGCATGATAGTACTATGCCATCATTGTTCACTGCACACCAGGAGGAACCGCCATGTTTTTCAAACGCCTGTGCGCTGCGATGCTTGCCGTTGCAGTGTGTTTTTGTGTTTTGCCGCCCGTATCGGCGCAGGAATCCGCCGCGCCCTTTGACGACGTCCCCGCTTCGAGCTACGCGTACCAGGACATTCTCGACCTGCGCGCCCTGGGCGTCAGCGAAGGGATGGGGAATAACCTGTACGGCCCGTCCTACACGCTGCGCCGGGCTGATTTTGTTGTAATGCTGTCCCGTCTTTTGGGCTGGGAGCTGGACGAGGCTGCTCCATCCTCGTTCGAAGACGTCCCCGACCCGCAGTTCAGCTATGCCACCGCGCACATCGCCACGGCTGTGTCCAACGGAGCCGTCGAGCCGGGCGGGAATTTCCGCCCCGGCGCAGACATCACCCGTGAAGAAATGGCCTGTATGCTTATCGGCGCGCTGGGACTGGACACGCTGGCCGGACAGGGGGCGGTGACGGGCGTCGAGTCCCCGTTTGTCGACGTCAGCCTGGAAAGCCACCCCGAGACCTACGGCCGCATCATGCTGGCCTATGATTTCGGCATCATCAACGGCATTCCCGCAGGCGACGGGCTGTGGTTTGAGCCCGGTTCCCCCGCGACGCGCGAGCAGACGGCAGCCATGCTGATGCGCCTGTATCGCCGCCTGACCGCTCCTATTGACGACCTGCATGTCTTTTATCATTACACCGGCGGGGCCGGGCAGGCCGATCTGCTGGCGCAGGCTGACAGCGTCAGCTTTGGCTGGGCCAAGCTGGAATACTGGAACAGCCGCTCCGGCGCATACTTAAATGTCACCAGCCAGAACTCAAACCAGTGGTGCCCGCCCGATTCAGCGGACGGGCTGACTGCGCCTCTTCAGCAGGCCTCGGTGCCGTACAACCTGTGCGTATACATGGACCGAAGCCAAAAGGTTACGCTGCCGGACGGCACGGAAGCCCGCGATGTTGATCTTATTTTGTCTGACGCCGCACAGCGGCAGTCCGCGGTTTCCCAAATCGCGGCGCAGGCTGCCGGGCAGACGGGCGGCATTGTTTACAGCGGCGTCACCATTGATTTTGAAGGCCTGACGCTTGACACCTATGCCGATCAGCTCAACAGCTTTATGCGCGAGCTTCGCGCCGCCCTGCCCGCAGACATGGACCTGTCCGTCGCCGTGCCTCCCCGCACCTGGTACAAGGGCTACGACTACCGCACGCTGGGTGAAATCTGCGACCGCGTCATTTTGATGGCGCACGACTTTGCCTCTACCACCATGCCGGATTATCAGAAAAACACCGACCTGCCCGAGACGCCGCTGGCCCCCATCGACGATGTCTATACGGCTCTGCGCGATCTTTTAAACCCGGATGACGGCGTGCAGGATCCCGGCAAGGTGCTGCTGGCCGTCAGCTTCGGCACCATCCGCTGGGACGTCACGGGCGGCAGCGTGCAAAACTCCCGCGCGGGCACCTCGAGCACTCCGGCGCTTTACAACCGTCTGAGCCAAAGCGCCACGGAAATGTTCTGGTTCGATCAGTACAAGAGCCCCTGCATCCGTTATTTTGACGACAGCGACCAGACAACCAACGTCGTCTGGTATGAAGATGCACGCAGCGTCGAAGCCAAGGTTTCGCTGGCCGCTATGTTCGGCGTCCGCGGTGTGTCGCTGTGGCAGGCCGGCATCATCCCCAACTACCCGTCCCCCGCCGAGCGCGACATTTTCTTTGACGTGTGGCAGGCCCTTCAGTCCCGCCGCACACAATGATTTTCTGAGAGGAGATCCGGCATGTACCAGCCCCTTGCCGACAAGATCCGCCCCACCGAACTGGACGACATGGTGGGGCAGGAACATATTCTGGGCGAACGCGGCCTGCTGCGCCGCCTGATCGACAGCGGGAACATTCCCAACATGATTTTTTACGGCCCTTCGGGCGTCGGCAAAACGACGCTGGCGCAAATTATAGCGGGTAAAACCAGCCGCCGGCTGTACAAGCTCAACGCGACAACGGCGTCTACTGCCGACATTCGCGCCATCGTCGCCGAGCTTGACACCCTGCTCGCCCCGCAGGGCGTGCTGCTGTACCTCGACGAAATCCAGTACTTTAACAAAAAGCAGCAGCAGTCGCTGCTGGAGTTTATTGAAAGCGGCAAAATCACTCTCATCGCCTCGACGACCGAAAACCCGTACTTTTACGTTTATAACGCCCTTTTGAGCCGCAGTACAATTTTTGAGTTCCGTCCCGTCGCACCCGAAGCCGCAGCCCGCGCCGTGCGCCGCGCCTTTACGCTGTGCGCCCGCGATCTGCACGCCAAAATCGAACTTGAAGAAGGCGTCGTCGACGCGGTGGCCTCTGGCTGCGGCGGCGATGTGCGCAAATCAATCAACGCGGTCGAGCTTTTGACCGCGGCCGCAGCGCGCAGGGGCGACACCCTGTCTGTCACGCTCGATGACGCCCGCGCGGCGACGCAGAAGTCGGCTTCGCGCTATGACCGCGACGGCGACAGCCACTACGACATCCTGTCCGCTTTTCACAAGTCCCTTCGCGGTTCGGACGTCAACGCGTCCCTGCATTACCTGGCCCGCCTGCTGGCGGGCGGCGACCTGCCTTCGGCCTGCCGGCGCCTGCTGTGCGTCGCCAGCGAAGACGTCGGCCTTGCCTACCCGCAGGCCGTCGCCATTGTCAAGGCCTGCGTCGACTCGGCCATGCAGCTCGGCCTGCCCGAAGCGCAGCTTCCGCTGGCCCAGGCCGCCGTGCTGCTCGCCACCGCCCCCAAATCCAACTCGGCTTCAGCCGCCATTGCCGCAGCGATGGCAGACGTCAAAAGCGGACGTTTCGGCGACGTGCCCGACCATCTCAAGGACGCTCATTATGCAGGGGCCGGTAAAATGGGCCGCGGCCTGACTTATCGCTATCCGCACGACTACCCGAACCATTATGTCGCGCAGCAGTACCTGCCCGATGCCCTCAAAAACGCCGACTATTACCGTGAAGGCGTCAACAAGGCCGAACAGCAGGCACGAGAATACTGGAAACGAATCAAGGGGTCCCCATCATGACAAAACGCCTTTCCCGCGCGCTGGCGCTGCTCCTGGCGGTGCTGCTCATCCTGGCCCTGGCGTCCTGTTCCCGTCAGGAACAGCCGGACGGGCCGGATGTTCCCGAGCCTGCTCCCGACGATACGCTGCCTGACGAGCCGTCCCCCCAGCCTGAGCCGCAGCCCGATCCCGTCCCCGACCCGCAGCCTGAACCTGAGCCCGAGCCGCAGGACAAGATCACCGGCGAAAACACAACCATCGCCGAAGGGATTTGGAAAATCGACACATCGTATTTTGTCAAAAACAGCATGACCGTCGACAGCGCCTATGTCGCCGGCAATGACCGCGTTTTGCTGTTTGTTTCGGCGCTCAATTCGGACGGCACGGTGTCCGAAAGCACCTCGGTCTATTTCTTTTCGCTGGAAACGGGCGACTTTATGCAGCAGTGGCTGGACATCGGCGTCGTCGGTCTTTATCCCGACCGCGTGTACGACGACGGCACCGTCTCAGTCGTCACCCTGGATTCAGAAAGCTATGAATACCGCGAAATCCTGTTCATCGATCCGGAATCCATGACCATCGAATCGATCCCCGCGCCTGACAGCGCCGATATCGTCTCACTGTCCATTTCGCCGGACAAGCGCTATGCCGCCCTTTCCACGCTGGAAGATCTGCATGTCACCAGCCTGGATTTTTCTACAACATACCTGAGTATCCCCTATGAGACGGCGGAGGACGGGCAGCAGCTCGTCCCGTCGCCGACCGACTGGTCGGCAGACAGCGGCCTTCTGTCTTATAAAATGGCTGCGTGGGAAAGTATTGTCGCCCCCGCTGTCGCACGCATTGAAACCGGTGAAATCCAAACCCTAGACGTTCTTGCGGGCAATGAAGTTCGCTTTGTTGGGGACGGGCTTTTTTACAGCCGATGGTTCCCCTATCTGCCCTGCGGCTTCTGCGCCGCCGACGGGTCGGGAGCGGTCGATACGCCGCTGTCTGCGGTCGTTCCCGATCCCACGCAAATCTGCCAGTTCTCGCTCAGCCCGGACGGGCAGCATCTGGCAATCGCCCTGCAAAATGCAGACAGCGGCGAAGCAATGGTGCTGGACGCTCACACGGGCGAAGTGCTCTCTTCGCTGTCCGTCCCCGGCCAGAGCTTTAACGAGGCGACCTTTACCCCGGACGGCCGCAGCGCCGTTTTTTCGACCGCATCAACCCTGGAACAGCCCAAACAGGTCTACGTGCTTGATTTTGGATGGTAAGCAGTTCCCACAGCCGGCATGACCAGACGGTCATGCCGGCTTTTTATTGTGCATTTAAACCTACGTCAAAGCCCCGCCTCTTGACAAATCCGAAGCGTGCCGTTATAATTTCTACAAATAACGAAGATTGGAGGTGTATTCTATGCCAAGCCCTATCCGACGCCTGCCGGACAGCGAGCTTGCGCTGATGCAGATCATCTGGCAGCTTGACTCGCCCGTGTCACGGACGGACATCGAGTCGGCGCTCGCTGGCCGCCGCCCGCTGGCCGCCACCACCATCCTGACCTTTTTGTCGCGCCTGTGCGACAAAGGGTTCCTGGCCGTGGAGCGGCACGGGAAAACCAACGTATACACGCCGCTCGTCTCGCAAAAAGACTATCTGGCTTCCGAAAGCCGCGACATGCTCGACCGGCTGTTCGGCGGTTCGCTGACTGCCTTTGCCGCTTCGCTCGTCGACGCAGGCATTTCGCGCCGCGAGCTCGACGCCCTGCGGGCCATGCTCGAGGAGGATCGCTTATGATGTACGAACGCATGTTTTGGGCCCTGCTGCTGGCCTTTTGCGTATGGTTTGCCTTCCGCCGGGAATGGATGTACGAGACCGAGGTTTCGCGGTACGGCGTCGTACTGAAAAAGCGCCCCGGCCGTGAAACCGTCGTCTGGCTTTCGCCCCTGCTGCTCCCCTGTTTTTTTGCCGTGGTTTTCGTGGTTCTCGCCCTGGCGCAGGGGGCGCGGTTTGCGGCGGAATACACCCTGCACCTGTTCCTCAGCCTGGGGCTTCAGTTCAGCTTTTATTATCTGCTGCTGCTCATATTCCTTCCCCTGCTGCGGCGTTTTTTCAGCGCGCGGGCCTGCGCAACGCTGTGGGTTCTTCCCGTGTTTCTGTACTGCTTTCCCTATATTATCTGGGGTGCAAAAACCTACCGGCCGCCGCTCTGGGTTGTCCGGGTGCCCCCTGCCGCGCTGCGCGTCTTCTGCATTGTGTGGGCCGTCGGGTTTGCCGCCGTGCTGGTCTGGCGCGTCGCAGCGCACGTTGTCTTCCGACGGCGCGTTTTGCAAAATGCCCGTGACGTAACCGACCCCGGCATCTTAAAAATCTGGGCCGACGAACAGGCGCTGACCGAACGAAAATCCCCTGTGCCACTGCTGTACAGCCCTGCTATACAGGCACCTCTGACGATTGGCGCAACACGCTTTTCCCTGCGCACGCTTCTGCCCGATCGCCCCTATACAGAGGGCGAGCTGCGCCTGATTTTCCGGCACGAGCTGCGGCACATCCAGCGGCGCGACATTGACACCAAAATCTTTTTTGCCTTTTGCGAGGCGTTCTGCTGGTTCAACCCCCTGATGTGGGCGGCCGTCCGAAATGCTTCCTCTGACCTGGAATTATCGTGCGATGAAATGGTCGTGTACGGCGCCGATCAGGACGGCCGGAAGCAGTACGCGGCCCTGCTGCTCAGCGAAGCCGGCGCCAGCCAGGGCTTTACCACCTGCCTTTCATCCTCTGCCCGGTCGCTGCGCCGGCGGCTGAAAAACATCGTCCATCCGCACAAACGTCTGCCCGGCTCTCTTTTGCTCGCCGCCGTCATGGCGGCGCTGGTGCTCGGTACCGGCTTTGTCACAGTCAGCGGGACTTACGGTACGCTGGGCGAACTGGTGTTGTCCGGGTTTGAATCGCTGGAAATCCAGACCGTCACTGCCGCAGAAGCGGGTTCGCCGTATTCCGACCGCTACACCAGCGTCTACGGCTGGGACGAGGCCGGTTTGACCGCCTGGGTGTCCGGTTTATCCGTCACTCAAATCGACATGGGCGGCGACGCGCCCGACGACAGCGGACGGGGGCTGTACCTGTGCTTTCAGACCGAAACCGGGCTATTGTGGGTCGACGTAACCGAACGGTACGCCAAAGTCAGAAACTCGGTTCTGGGCAGCCGGCTTTACCGGCTGGACGCTGCCACGGACTGGGACGCCGCCGAACGGCTGCTGGATTTTGACGCGCCGAACCCTGACCCCGCGCCGCAGCCGCCCCGGCTCATGCTGTGGTTTTCGGCAGAAGGCAAAAGCGTAACCGACGGTGTTCCCATGTCGGCCGACGCGCACCGCCTGCGCATCACCAACGCCGACGGGGTGCTCGAGCCCGAACCGTCGCCCATAACCTGGAGCGGGATAGAAGCCCATGTCACGCAGGTGCGGCTGGAGTTCACCTATCCGCCCGCAGACGGCTATACCGTTTCAGTCGAAGGGCTGGACGGGCAGCCTGTTTATGAGGTAAACGGCGATGAACTGAACAGCGGCGTGCTCCCCCTCGCCCCGTATTCGGCGTGTTATACCGTGCGCGGGCAGTTTGAAAGCCACCGTGACACCACTTACGACATGGTTTTTTACTTCAAGGTTGTGCTGCCTGAGCCATAAAAAAACCGGGGAACGAAGACCCGTTCCCCGGCATTTTCTTTTGATTTATTTTTTGGCAGCACACACCGTTCCGCGCGCCGCGTCGACGGTGACCGGCATCCCGCTTTTGAGCATTTGCGTGGCGTTGGTCGCGTTGATGACCGCCGGAATGTCCAGCGCCATCGCAACCGTGGCCGCGTGGCTGTCCGTTCCGCCCTGTTCGATGATCAGGCCGGCGGCCTTTTTAAGAGCGGGCAGCATTTTGTTGGTGGTAAAAGGCGCGACGATAATATCGCCCTCGCTGCACAGGCGCAGCACCTCGTCTTCGTTGCGGCAGACGACGACCGAGCCTGAAACGGTGCGGCCGGTAACGCCGGTGCCCGACAGCAGCAGGTCGCCAATCACCTCGACTTTAAGCAGGTTGCTGGTTCCCGACACGCCAAGCGGCACTCCGGCCGTCAAAACGACCATGTCGCCGTCGCTCGCCATATGTTCGGCAATGGCCGCCTGCACCGCCAGGTCGAACAGCCCGTCGGTCGAGTCGACTTCAGGGATGACGACCGGATGTACGCCCCATGTCAGGTTGAGCCTGCGGCGTACACGTTCGTCGCAGGTGCAGCACAAAATAGGGACGCCGGGACGGAACTTGGATATCATGCGCGCCGTGCGCCCTGATTTGGACACCGTGATGATGGCCGCCGCGTGCAGTTCGTCAGCCGTCTGGCAGGTCGCATAAGAGATGGCGTTGGTCACATTGGGAACCGTAGCGCCGGGGCGGGCGCGCAGCCGGCCGGAATAGTTGATGTCCCCTTCGACGGTCAGGGCGATGGAGTTCATGGTTCGGACCGCTTCGACAGGATACTGCCCGGCCGCCGTCTCGCCCGACAGCATAATGGCGCCGGTTCCGTCGTACACGGCGTTGGCCACGTCGCTCGTTTCGGCACGCGTCGGACGCGGGTTGTGAATCATCGACTCCAGCATCTGCGTGGCGGTAATGACCGCCTTACCCTGCGCGACCGCCTTTTTGATCATCATTTTCTGAATGGCCGGCAGGCGTTCAAAGTGGATCTCAACCCCCATGTCGCCGCGGGCGACCATAATGCCGTCAGATACGGCGAGGATCTCGTCGATGTTCTGGACGCCTTCTTCATTTTCAATTTTGGAAATAATTTCAATATCGCTGCCCCGTTTCTCCAGCTGACGGCGGATGAGCAATACGTCGTCCGCCGTGCGGACAAAGGACGCGGCGATCAAGTCAAAGCCGTTGTCTACGGCAAAGTCTATGTCTTCAATATCTTTCTGAGACAGGTAAGGCATGGAAAAGCGCGCGTTGGGGATGTTGACCCCTTTGCGGTTGGATATTTTCCCGCCGTTGACGACACGGCAGACAATGTCTGTCCCCTCGATGCTTTCGATGTTCAGTTCGATCAGGCCGTCATCCAGCAGGATGGTGCCGCCGGGCGCCACATCGCGGTACAGATCGGCATACGAAATCGAAGCGCCGTGTTCGTCGCCCTCGCACGGCTGCGCATACAGCGCGAACCGCGCGCCGCGCGCCAGTTCGGCCTTGCCGCCTTTAAACGTCCCCAGGCGGATTTCGGGGCCTTTGGTATCGAGCATGGCGGCGACGGGAACCCCCATCTCTTCGCGCACGGCGGCAAAGCGGTCATACCGCGCCTTTTGCTCTTCATGGGTGCCGTGGCTGAAGTTGAAACGGGCGACGTCCATGCCCGCCGCGATCATCTGACGCAGCGTATCGCTGTCGTCACAGGCCGGTCCCAGTGTGCAGACGATTTTCGTTTTTCTCATGATTTCCTCTTTTCCGCGCGGCCCTGCCGCGCTTTTCCCTGATGTTTCTCTTGACACCTTTAGTGTACCACGAAAGTGCGGGCCGGTCAACGCAAAACATCTGCGTCTTGCCATACAGGCTTTCTTGTGATATGGTATTATCAAACCGATATGGAAAGGAGCGTCCGTTTATGTCTTTTCTGACCCCGCAAGCCCTGCGCTACATTGAAGAAAACCAGCAGCCTCTCGTCGACCTGATCGCCCGCCTGTGCGCCATCCCCGCCCCATCCAACCACGAGGAGCAGCGCGCCGCCTTCTGCAAAAAATGGCTGGAAGATGCCGGCGCAACCGGCGTCTTCATCGATGATGCGCTCAATGTCATCTTCCCGCTCGGCTGTGAAGGCGACGGTCCGGTTTCGGTCTTCATGGCCCACACCGACACCGTTTTCCCCGACATGGAACCCTTTACCCCGCGCATCGAAAACAACCGGATGTACTGCCCCGGCGTGGGCGACGACACCACCAACCTGGCCGCGCTGCTGCTGTGCGTCAAATATGTGCTGCAAAACGGGCTCAAGCCTGCGGACGGCGGCGTTGTCTTTGTCTGCAATTCAGGCGAAGAAGGCCTGGGCAACCTCAAAGGTTCGCGTGCCGTGATGGAACGCTACGGCCGCCGCGTCAGGCAGTTTATCTCGTTTGACGGCAGCTACCCCGGCGCCTGCCTGCGCGCCGTCGGATCCAGCCGTTACCGCGTCGAAATCCTGACCGAGGGCGGCCATTCGTACGGCAGCTTCGGCAACCGCAACGCCATTCATCTGCTCGCCCAGATGATCTCTGACTTTTACGCCCTGAAAGTGCCGGTTGACGGCGACAGCAAAACGACTTACAACGTGGGCGTCATCGAAGGCGGCACGTCGGTCAACACCATCGCCCAGCAGGCGTCCATGCTGTTCGAGTACCGGTCTGACTCGGACGTCTGCCTGGAAAAAATGGAAGCGTTCTTCCAGAGCGTCATTGCGCACTACCGCGCCATGGGCGTCACGGTCAACGTCGAGCTTTTGGGCAAGCGTCCCGGCATGGGCGACGTCGATCCCGACGCCATGGAAGCCCTGAAAAACAAGATCAGCGCCATTATGGAAGAGTTCTGCGGCAAGCCGGCGACGTTTAGTTCCGGCTCGACCGACGCCAACATCCCGCTCAGCATGGGCATTCCCTCGGTGGTCTTCGGCGCGTATCACGGCCGCGGCGCGCACACGCGTGAAGAGTACATCGAGCTCGACAGCCTGCCCACCGGCTTCAAAATCGTATTGGCCAGCATCCTTGACTGCTTCGCGTAATTCTGCCGGCAGACAAAACCGCAGCATGGCAAATGCCATGCTGCGGTTTTTTTACCGTTCAATCCCCAGGATTTGTTCGGCGGCCGCGGCGCTGGCCGCATCCAGGACTTCATAGGCAATGCCGCCGTATTCGTAAAACCGATCCGAAACGGCCGTGTACTTCAGCCCGCCGATCTTTCTGCCGTCAGACAGTTCGATCGAAAGGTTACGGGTCAGCCTGACGCCTTCCAGCAGGTTGGTGTCGTTAAAGCCGATCAGCTCCCAATGGTCTCCGCCCAGGCAGATGATGCCGGAAATGACGTTATACAGCGCCGCGATATCCTCTTCACCGTCAAGGGTTTTTGTACCGATTTTCCTTTGCAGCGCCTTGCCGGCGTCGGTATTGTCCATGGGATCCGGCGTCACCGTCACGCTGACAATGTCCTGTGCGCCCGTAACGCCATAAACCGCTTCCAGCGCGTCGGCATAACAGTAGGGGCCAAAGTCGGCCTCTTTCATCCAGGCGTATTCGCCCCAATCTTCGGCCTGAGCGGCCTCAGATGCCTGTTCTTCGTCCCAGACCACAAAGCAGGCAAACTCCCAAAGGCTGTATTCGTCTTCCGTGCGCAGGATCAGATATTGCAGCTCGTCATGGCCGGCGAGACGGTACCAGTTTTCCGCGCCTTCCAGCGGTTCGCCCAGGCTTTCCGGCAGAAGATCGCTTCCCCGGCCCCCTGCCGTGACTTTGTGGTACTCGGCGGCGCGCCCGGCGACAGGCAGCGTCTGCACATACAGCACAGTCTCTGTATACACCTCTTCGTCTGGCTGCGGCAGCAGGTCGGCGATGTCAACGGCTGCCCTTTCTCCCTGTTCAGCCGTGGGGTCTGATGCCGGCGGCGTCTGCGACGGCCGCAGCAGATAAACGCCCACGGCCCCCAGTCCCACAAGCAGGCACAGGCAGGCAGCCAGCACGCCTTTTTTCCACCAGACGATGCGGCCGCCTGCTTCCGGCCGCGGCGCGGCAGCCAAAATCAAATCTTCGTCAATACCGCCGACGGCGCGCAGCAGCAGTTCTGTTTTTCGGCTCACAACGCGATATCCTCCTTTTCAAGATGCGCTTTCAGCGCTTTGCGCATACGGAACAGCATGACGGAAACCCGGTTTGCGCTCATGCCGTACTGTCCCGCGATCTCTTCGACGGAATACAGGTACCAGTAACGGCGGATGAACATGTTCCGCTTCTGCTCCGGCAAAGTCCGCAGAAACCGGCTGATGCTTTCGGACAGCATCTTTTCATCCACAACCTGTTCGACATTTTCCGGCGACGCGACACATTCGTCCAGCTCGGACAGCGCACATGCAACCGCACCGCCGCCCCGTTTCTGCCGGGCCGCCTCCCGGTATTTGTCCAGCGCCAGATTGCGGGTGACTGCGCCGATAAAGGCTGCCAGCTTTTGCGGCTTTTGGGGCGGGATCGCGTTCCACACCCGCATGAGCGCGTCGTTGACACATTCTTCGGCTTCCTGGTCGCTGTGCAGGATGTTGCGCGCAATACGGTGGCAAAGCCTCCCGTATTTACACTGGGTCGCCGCAATCGCGTCCTGCGAACGCTGCCAGTACAGCTCGACAATTTTTCCGTCTTCCATGCCCGTATCCTCCCTTCACCCTACAAGACGTCATCAGCACCGCCATATTACGCAAAAAGCAAAAAAGGGCGGCCCTGTAAGGCCGCCCCCGTATATGTTATCATCACCAGTGCGCCGCGCGCCTGGCCGCCGGTTTATTCGCCGGCCACCAGCATGCCATAGCCGCCGTTTTTGCGTTTGTAGACCACGCAGGGTTTTTCTTTTTCGTCAATATTGGTGAAAAAGAAAAACTCATGCCCCAAAAGGTTCATTTGCAAAATGGCATCGTCCACCGTCATGGGCTTGACATCGACCGGCTTAACGCGAACCAGATCAAATTCACTCTCTTCCTCGACAGGCAGCTCAGCAGGGATGCTTCTGTCAAACGCGCCCTTGCGCAGCCGCTTTTCAAGGCGGGTCTTATTTTTCAAGATCTGGCGTTCGATGCTTGAGACCGCCCCGTCGATGGACGCGTACATATCGCCCGTCTGCTCCTGCGCGCGGAAATACATGCCCGCGTGCTGAACGGTGATTTCAGCGGTATGGCGGCCGCGTTCGATGCTGAAGGTGATAAAGGCCGAAGAATCGCGGTCAAAATAGCGATCCAGCTTTTCGCATTTTTTTGTAGCGTACGCTTTGAGGTCGTCAGAAACGGTAACCTTTCTTTCAGTAAAGCGAATGGTCATAAAACGACTCTCCTTTCCTGTGTTTGCAAAAGCGGCAGCATTTGCATCTCCCACTTTTTATTATCATAACACAAAAGCGCCGCAAAAGCCAGCATATTTTGTAAACAAAGCCAAAAACACGGCGGATTCCCCGGAATTATTTGACGCGTTTCCCGCTGACAAAGACGGCGCGGGTCTTGCTCATAAAATCAAAGGGATGTCCGGTGAAGACGGCAATGTCAGCGTCTTTCCCCACCTTAATCGAGCCGACACGGTCGTCGACACAGCCGACCCTGGCGGCGTTGATGGTGACGCCGCGCAGCGCGCCTTCCATGCTCAGCCCGTCGCGCACACACAGCGCCGCGCTGACCGGCAGCAGATCGAGCGGTGCAACCGGGTGGTCGGTCGTCAGCGCCACTTCGATCCCCGCTTTTTCCAAAGCGCCGGCCGTCCCATAGGTATGGTGGGCGGTTTCAGGCTTTCCGCTCGTCATCAGGACGGGGCCGACGACAGGGATGACGCCGGTCTGGCGGATGTACTCCGCGCAGCTCGCGCCGTCCGTCGTGTGGATGATGTTATAACGGATATTAAATTCGGACGCGATGCGGATGGCTGTCAAAATATCGTCGGAACGGTGGCAGTGGATATGGGCCGTCAATTCGCGCCTGAGCACGGGAATCAGGGCTTCGCACTTGGCGTCATAGGCTGTCCCGTCGGGATCCTTTTCCAGCTTTTTCATATAACGCTGGGTTTTGATCAAGGCTTCGCGCATCAAAAACGCACTTGCCATGCGGGTTTGCGGTATTTTATTCTGAGTGCCGTAACAGCGTTTGGGGTTTTCGCCGAGCGCCATCTTCATGGCGCAGGGTGCCTTGACAATCATGTCGTCGATGCGATCGCCCCACAGCTTGGCAAAGCACATCTGCCCGCCGATGACGTTGGCGCTGCCGGGACCGATGACCGCAGAAGTGACACCCGCGTCAACCGCACGGCGGAAAGCAATCTCATTGGGATAAATGCCGTCCAGAGCGCGCAGCTGCGGCGTAATCGGATCGGTAATTTCGTTGCAGTCGTCGCCTTCTTCATGCACCGACTCTTCACAGATGCCGATATGCGTGTGCGCGTCAATCATTCCCGGCATAATGTAGCCGCCTTCGGCGTCAACGATCTCGCCCGAAGCCGCCGGCGCGCTCTGCATATCGCCAAATGCGGTAATGACGCCGTTTTCGAAATCGACATACCCTTTTTCAAAACACTGCCCTTCCATCGTCAGCAGCTTTCCGTTTGCAATGCGCATGGTAATTCCCTCCGTTTATTTTTTTCACAGCCGGTTTTCGACACGTTTTTCAGCTTGTCCATGGTATGCTATATGCGAAGGGACAGCCTGTGCCGGCGGCTGCGGCCATTTCCTTCAAAGCACCGTTCATATCTTTATCCCCACAACCCCAGCTTGGCGCCTGCACTACGCAGGCGCTCTTTTTTTGCCAGGCAGGCAAAAAGGCGCAGCCACCCCGGCCGCGCCCTGCATTTACCGACCGCGGCGGCGGCTGCGCTTGTCGGCGCCCGCCCGCAGATCGGACATTTTACTTTCACTTGTCTGCATAAACTGGCGCAGCTTATCCTCAAACGAACTGTCGTCCGATCGGGGGATCGTGCTGCGAACCGGAGGCGGGGGCGCAGCCGCGCCGGCAGGCTGCGGGGGCACAGCTTTTTTAATCGACAAATTGATGCGGTTGAGCTGGTCGATGCTGATGAGCTTGACAGTGACGGTCTGCCCTTCGGTCAGGTAGTTGTGGATGTCGTCGACATAGGCATTGGCGACTTCTGAAATATGCACCATCCCCGATTTTCCCCCGGGCAGCGACACAAAGGCACCGAATTTGGTGATGCCGGTGACCTTTCCCTCGTAAATAGAACCCACCTGTAAATCCATATGTACCTGTGCTGTCCTCCTGAAACCTTTATTTGCTGGAAATATCGACAAATACACGCTCGCCCGGCGATACGTACCCCAGTTTGTCGCGCGCGATGCGCGCAATATATTCGTCGTTATCCTCGTTGTTTAAAATAGCCTCGATTTCGGCATTGCGCAGGGTCTGTTCTTCGATTTGCGCACGCAAAGCCGCCTGCTCTTCCCGCTTGGCGCTGATTTGAATTTGCAGCGACACCAGCGTAAAAGCGGCATACACCGCAAAAATGGCAACAAAAATTTTCGTGGCAAGACCCACGCGTTTCTTTCTTCTCATCGGCTCCTCGATTTCACCAAATCAGCGGCGGGAACCAGCCCGCCCAAAACACCCCGGCAGGGGATGATAAAAGGATTCAAACACAGGTTATTTATTTCATATTATACCGCAATCCGCTGAAAAGTCAATGCATCCGGGCGCATAAATCTACCGCTTTTTCACAAAATAAGTCAATCCCGTCGCGCCAGGGCCCGCATGAGTCCCCACCACACAGCCGATGCTGCCCGTCAGGACGCTCGGCGCTCGCGCGCACAGGTCTGAAAAGTGCTCCATACATTCCCGCATGGCCTCGGGGCAGTCGCTGTGTCCAAAAGCGATGGTCAGCGAAAAATCGATTTCTTCCGGCTGGATATACTGGCTCATCCAGCGCAGCGCCGCTTTTCTGCCGCGCGATTTACCGATTAGTTCGACCCGCCCGTTCTGTACGGCGACAATGGGCGAGATGCCCAGCATCCCGCCGACCACGGCGGCGGCAGCCGAAATGCGCCCGCCCATTTTCAGGTATTTCAGGGTGTCGACAACGGCTACCAGCCGCTGCCGGGACGCCAGCTCTTCGACAGCGGACGCCAGCCCGGCCGCAGACAAGCCGCTGTCGCGCAGCGCTGCGGCGCGTTCGATCAGCAGCCCAAGTCCCAGCGTGACCTGACGCGAATCGACAATGTAAACGCCCTCTTCACCGACCGCTTCGCGGGCCAGATTGGCCGACTGCACCGTACTGCTCAGCTCGCTGGACAGGAAAATGCCAACCACTTCGTCGCCGCGGGCACGGTGTCCGGCGAAAACCGCAGCCAAATCCATCGGGTTAAGCCCTGAAGTCGTCGGCAGCTCGTCCGCCTGCGCCAGACGGCGGTAAAACTCTTCATGGCTCATGTCAACGCCGTCACGGAAGCTTTCACTGCCGAAATTGACAATGAGCGGCAGCCGTTCAACGCCGAGCCGCGCAAGGGTTTCTTCCGAAAGGTCGCACGTGCTGTCCGTGATTATTCTGATCATCTTTTTTCTCCCCACATCCTGCGGCGACAAACGTCAGCCCGTCATTTGGATCTGAAAAAGATTATACATGCTACGCCTGCGCAAGTCAACGGCTATTCGCTTCCGCTTTTTCCTTCCCTGCCGCGCTCCGGGCGCCAGGCAAACCAGATCCTGACATGCCGGGACAGCCGCCGGCCAAAGCGCCGCATCCGGCGGCCAAGCCAGAGCAGCCCTCGCCGCATCAGGCGGATCGGCGGCAGGAGCGCCGCCATAACGAGCGGCGAAATCCCCAGGAAATACAAAAGCATGGCCAGGCCGGCGCCCAGCGCGGTATACAGCCGCAAAACCCCGCCGCAAAAGGTCAGGGAAAACAGAAAATACGATAACATGCACAGGAAAGAAAACAGCAGGTCGCACAGCGCCGTTACCCACCGTTTGGCGCCCGACAGGACGCGCAGACACCGCAGAAAATCATAAACGCCGCCGAGGCACAGGCCCAGGGCGGCGGCGTAAATGAAGCTTCTGGTCTGCTCGGCCAGCTGTACTTGCATGATCAGAAAAAGCGCGACCAGAACCCGCCGCGGCGGCGCTGTTCATCCGCATAAACAATGCCGTCGATCACTCCCTGCAGCGACAGCTCGCCGATGTCCAGGCTGAGCTTGTCGACATGCAGGTCGCTGCCTGTCACCGTCAAAAGCCCCCGCGACGTATCCATCACGACTTCTTCCTCGTCAAAGCTGACCACTTCGGTAACGCCCGATACGCTCAGGCGTTCGCGGCCTTCCAAAATGACGTTCTGACTGATCTCTCCGCGGCGAAAATCTTCTGCCATAGACAGCCCCCCTGCGTTTTATTTCACTGATACTTATGCGCATACCGGGCTTTCTATGCAAAAAACCGCCCTGCGCAGGGCGGTCTTTGTCATTCGATTTCTTCGTACATCAGCTGCGCGTCCTGTTTGGCAGCATGTTCGGGAACCGCGAGCACCCGCACGCGGAGCTGCCGGTTCCCAAAGGCGATCTCGACGATGTCGCCCACCTTGACCTGATAGGACGCCTTGGCTTCGCGGCCATTGACCGTGACGCGCTGTGTGTCACAGGCGTCGTTCGCCACCGTGCGGCGTTTGA
The DNA here is from genome assembly GCA_944381055.1 of uncultured Clostridia bacterium. Classification (GTDB taxonomy): domain Bacteria; phylum Bacillota; class Clostridia; order Oscillospirales; family Butyricicoccaceae; genus Ventrousia. Next base: position 23,495 of record CALWJQ010000009.1, read on the forward strand.
TGAGCCGCGATACTTTCAGGTATTTGTCAAGACGCATAAGTCGATCTCCTGTCTGCGCAATCTGTAAAAAGGAAGGGCCGACGGCCCTCCCTTCCGCTCTGCTTTATTTCGAAACTTCGTCTTTAAGCGCCTTGCCCGCCTTGAACACGGGGTAAGCGCTGGCGGGAATGGCAATGGCCTCTTTGGTGCGGGGGTTGCGGCCGGTGCGCGCAGCGCGCTTTTTGGTCTCAAAAGATCCAAAACCGATGAGCTGAACCTTTCCGCCCTGGGCCAGTTCCTCGGTGATGGCGCTCAGCGCAGCGTTCAGGGCTTTTTCGGAATCCTTTTTCGACAGCTCGGCCTTTTCAGCAATGGCCGCAATCAGTTCCGTCTTATTCATGTTGTCGTTCCTCCTAAGAATTTTCTATGATGTCAAACCCGACCCGGGTGCCAAGACTATTTTGTTTCTTCCCGTTTGACGCGATCCCACAGCTCGTCCATCTGCTCCAGGGACATGCCGGGCAGGCTGTCCCCCGCCAGCTGCTCAAGGCGGGCAAAACGGCCGGCAAACTTGCGCGCCGCTCCCGACAGCGCCTCTTCGGCGTCGACGCCGGCAAACCGGGATACATTGACTACGGCGAACAGCAGGTCGCCCAGCTCTTCCGCGACGTCGCCTCCCCCGGCCATGGCCTGTTCAAGCTCGGCAGTTTCCTCGCGCACCTTGTCCAGCGCGCCGGAAGCGTCCGGCCAGTCAAACCCCGCCTTGCGCGCCTTTTTCTGAATTTTTTCGGCGTACATCAAAGCGGGCAGCGATTTGGCGACCTGATCCATCGCCTGCGCCGTACTTTTCTGGTTCTTTTCGACCTTTTTGATCTCTTCCCAATTTTCCATGACCTGCGCGGAATCCTTGACGCTGATGTCGCCGAAGACATGCGGGTGCCTCAGAATCAGCTTTTTGCACACCCCGTCGCAGACGTCGCCGATGTCAAACTTGCCCTCGCATTGCGCCAGGTGGGAATGGAACACCACCTGCTGCAGCACGTCGCCCAGTTCCTCGCACAAAAGAACCGGATCGTCGTTGTCAATGGCTTCGCAGGCTTCGTACACTTCTTCGATAAAATTGCGGCGGATGCTTTTGTGCGTTTGCTCGCGATCCCACGGGCAGCCGCCTTCGCCGCGCAGGATTTCCATGATCCTGAGCAAATCGTCGAACCCGTAGCGCTCTTTTTCTTTAAAATCTACCATATCTTTCCCTCATTTTCAAGTAAAACTCCAAAAATTCAGCGGTTGTTTTGCAAAAACCTTATTTGATACGCAGAATTCTGGCAATTTTTTCACCTTTTGGCAGCATCAGGATGTCTTCTTTGGGCAGGGCGCGGGTGGCAATCAGCATGAGCAGGTACAAAACCGCCGCTAACGCAATCACGGCCAGGATTCCCAGCTTGCTGCCAAGCAGCCCTGAAACCGGCGGGTAGATCAGGTAAGCGAAAACGCCCATGACGCCGGCTGAAATAAGCGGTTTCAAAAAGGTTTTGACCAGCGAAAACGGAATGCCGCAGCGGCGGATAAACATCAGGTTAAGCACTGTAATCGTGCCGTAACACAGGCTGGTGCCGATCGGCGCGCCGCGGATGTTGATCGCCGGAATGGCGATGAGGAAATAGTTGGTAACCAGCTTGACCGCGCCGCCGATGGCCATTGAAATAACGGGCAGCTTTTCCTTGCCCTGCGCCTGCAAAATAGCATTGGAAACGCTCTGCATGGCGACAAAGACGACGGCTGGGCCAAGCAGCGTCAGCGTAGGCGCGGCCACCATGACGTCTTCGGGCTGCTGATAGTACAAAAGATCCATAATGGGCTGAGGCAGGACGGCCAGCCCCACGGCGCACGGCAGGGCGAGCAGAGCCGTCAGGCGGAACGAGCTTTCTGTCAGCCGGGACGCCTGTTCCCGGTTGCGGCGGGCGAGCGCCGCGCTGATGGCCGGCAGGACGCTGACGCCGATGCCGACAATAATGGTCTGCGGCAGGTTGAAAAACTTAACTGCCATACCGTAAGCGCCGTACAGCGTACCCGCTTCGGGCGACGTCATGCCGGCTTCCTGCAAACGCCGTACGACGACAAAGGTGTCGATAAGATTGGTCAGGCTTAAAACGCCGGCGCTCAGCGTAATGGGGATGGCGATGGCAAACAGCGCCCGCGTCAGCTCTCGCGTGCTGCGGGTCTCGCTGTTCAGCGTGTTGACGGCGGTGTCTCCGCGGCGCAGATCGCGCGCGCGCACGGCGATAATATACAGCGCTCCCAGCGCCGTACCGATGGTGACACCGCCGATGGCCCCCGCCACAACGATGTCAAGGCTGTAACCGCGGCCCATCAGATAGTATGCCAGCCCCAGGCCGAACAGCAGCTTGCCCAGCGCCTCGATAACCTGTGAAACCGCCGTCGGCACCATATTGGCCAGGCCCTGATAATACCCGCGGATGGCCGAGACCAGCGCGACAAAGAAAATACAGGGCGCAATGGCCAGAACCGAATAACGGGCCGAGGGGAGACCGGCCAGCCCGACAAAAACATCTGCGCCGAAAAAGATGACGCCGCTGAAAAACAGGCCTATCACCGTAAAAGAGATAAAGGCGATTTTCCCGATGCGGCGGACCTCTTTTCCGCGCCCCAGCGTATTGGACGCCGCAACCATGCGCGAAACGGCAACGGGCAGTCCCGCTGTCGAAATGATGTACATGGCGGTATACACATAATAGGCAACATTAAAAATGCCGGTTCCTGCCGCGCCGTACAGGTTCGTGAGCGGGATGGAGTAAAACGCCCCGATCAGCTTGACGACGACACTGGCGATCATCAGCACAAAAGTGCTTTCAATAAAACTGCTGCCGCGTTTTTCTTTCAAATACAACACAACCTTTTCTTGGGGTACGTCAAGGAGTTCCTATGCGCCAAAATATGCGCCAAACACGTGCGGCATGACAAACCCGTCAAGTTCGGCCCGCAGACGCTCCCAGTCGATGGTCAGGCAAACGCCGTCGCGGTACAGGACTTTGCCGCGGACCATCGTCAGGCAGACGTCGCGGCCATCGGCGGAATAACACAGCAGCGAGCAGGGGTCGTGCACGGGGAACAGGTTCGGCCGATCCAGCCGCAGCATGATAAGGTCGGCGTCCATACCCGTGCGCACCATGCCGCACTCGTTTTCGCGGCCCTGTGCAAAAGCGCCGTCCAGCGTGGCCGAACGCAGCGCCTCTGCCGCCGGCGCGCACGCCGGATCGCGGGTCAGCCCTTTTTGCAGCAGCAGGCTGAGACGCATCTCGCCAAAAATATTCAGATTATTGTTTGAACAGACGCTGTCGGTGCCCAGCGCTACGCGCAGTCCTTTGCCGCGCATTTTGGCGACCGGCGCCACGCCGCTGCCCAGCTTGAGGTTGCTGGCCGGGTTATGGGCGACGACGGCGCCGCGCGCAGCCAGCAGGTCAATATCCCCGTCGCTCACCCACACGGCGTGCGCCACCGTTGCGCGCGTTCCGAAAACGCCCTGCCCGTCCAAAACAGCCGCCGGTGTCTTGCCGTAGCGCTCGATGCACTCACGGTGTTCTTTTTCGGTTTCAGACAGATGCACATGCATATTCAGGCCGTTGTCCTGCGCGAAACGGGCGGCGTCCTTCCACACGCGGTCAAAGCTGGTGTACTCGGCATGGATAGACGCGTCAAGGCGGATGCGGCCGTTGTCGGCCATATGCCAGCGATCGAGCATTTCGGCGTTCTGCGCCGTCACTCCGTCGGTCTCATAACAGTATTCGTCCCGCTGCGTGCACACATACCCGTTGCCGATATTGGCGTTGATCCCCGCTTCAAAGCAGGCCTCGGCAATCGACGGGACAAACGGATCCATGCACGTCAGCGACGTGACCCCCATACGCAGCATTTCAGAACAGGCGAGCAGCGCCCCCGCCTTTGCCGTACGCGGCGTAAAATGCGCTTCTACCGGGAAAACCTTTTTAAACAGCCAGTCCTGCAGGGTGTAGTCGTCGGCATAGCCGCGCAGAATGGTCATGGCAAGATGCGTGTGCGCATTGACCAGACCAGGCATCAGCAGGCGATCGCGCCCGTCGATGACGGTATCGGCCGGCTCCTGCGGCTTTTGGACGCCGACATAACATATTTTACCCGCTTTTACACCCACATAGGCATGTTTCAGCACAGGCTGCGCCTCGTCCATGGTGACGACCAGAATATCGGAAAAAAGCGTGTCCATTTTTTTGTCCATCTCATCTGTCCTTTCCGTCCAGCAGGGGCAGGCACCCCGTCACAAGGGCCGAAAAACGGCCTGCGGCCGCCTCGGCCGCCGCCGTGACCTCGGCGCCGTCCAGCTTTTGTTCGAGCACGCCGGCAGCCATGTTGGTCACCAGCGAAAACCCGAGCACCTTCATTCCGCAGTGCGCGGCCGCGATGACCTCGGCCACCGTCGACATGCCGGCTACGTCGCCGCCCAGAGCCCGCGCGGCGTGGATTTCGGCCGGCGTTTCAAACTGCGGGCCCGTAAAGTAAAAATACACCCCTTCGCGCAGGACGATTCCTTCCCGTGCGGCCGCACGCCGTGCCGCATCGCGGTAAGCGGGCGTATATGCATAGGTCATGTCACAAAAACGCGGCCCAAACTCGGGGATATTGGGGCCGATAAGCGGATCAGGGTCAAACAGGCGGATATGGTCGGTGAGCAGCACGATGTCGCCCACTGCATAAGATGTGTTGATGGCGCCGCAGGCGTTGGTCGCCAGCAGGCTGTGCACCCCCAACAGGCGGGCGACGCGCACCGGGTAGGCCGTCTGTTCGGCAGTATAGCCCTCGTACACATGCATACGCCCCTGCATCACCATGACGCAGCGGCCGGCCAGGTTCCCGATGACGAACCTTCCCGCGTGATCCGGCGCCGTCGAAACGGCGAAGTGCGGGATCTCGCCATAAGGGATGATCACCGGTTCCCGGACCTGTTCGGCCAGGTATCCAAGGCCCGATCCAAGGATCAAAAGCACCTCAGGCCGCCGCCCGTCCAAACGGCGGCGGATATACTCCGCGCTTTCTGCGTAATCTTCATAAACAAACGGCATACGGCTTTCTCCTTTCCCGGCAAAACCTCGCGGCCGGCGGCCCGGAAAAGAGGAGGGCGGAACGCTTCCACCCTCCTTCTCCCGAAAAGTTATTCTGCTTTACAGCTGAGTTCCACAGGCGCTGCAAAAGGAATCAGACTTATCACATTCACGCCCGCAGTTTGGGCAGCGGCAGGTTGTTTTGCGGTTGGCGATGCACTCTTTCAACTCGGCGATTTTCGCGTACTTCTCGTCAATCTGCGTGATCTTGCCGTCGATTTCCTCCGCTTCGATCTCGGCGCCGGTATGGGTCAGGTAGACCGACTTGCCGATCTCTTTGAAAAGCAGCTCAATGTCGGTGTTCAAATCGAATATCTGCAAATTGAGCTTGGTGACGCTGGCCAGCTCGCCCGCCTTTTTAGACGCCGCATCGGCGGCCTTTCCGGCGGCCTCGGCCGCAGTTGTCGCTGTGACTTTGACCTTTTCCAGCAGATCTTTTATCTTCTGATCCATAAACAAAACTCCCTTCGGACGAAATGGATTGCAAGAATATGATATGCCATTATATCACCGTTGACACCAAATAGCAATGAAATCTTGCGCAGCCGGTCCGGCGGCGGTGTAGGAGTACAATACATCTTGGACAGTTGAATAAAAAGGATGAAGGATAAGGCCTCATCGGTTATAGTTGGAGTTGTGAGACAACAACTGAACGAGAGGGGGCCATATCCTTCATGAGTAAGAGTATAACACAGGACATGGCATACAGGCAATCCCTGATGAAGTACGCGGA
>CALWJQ010000010.1 GCA_944381055.1 uncultured Clostridia bacterium
ATGGCCACATTGCCGCCGCCAAACACCACGACGTTCTTGCCGTGGCGGATGGGTGTATCGTACTCGGGGAACTCGTAGGCCTTCATGAGGTTCGTGCGCGTGAGGTACTCGTTTGCGCAGTACACGCCCGGGAGGTTCTCGCCCGGCACATGCAAGAAGCGCGGCAGGCCGGCACCCACGGCGAGGTAGAGGGCATCGAAACCCTCCTCGTTGAAGAGCTCGTCGGCGTCAAACAGGCGACCCGCCACCGAGTTGTACTCAAAGTGCACACCCAGCTGCTCCAGGCCGTCGATCTCGCGCTTAACGATGGCTTTGGGGAGACGGAACTCGGGGATGCCGTAGGTGAGCACGCCGCCGCCCGTGAAGAACGCCTCGAACACGGTGACGTCAAAGCCCTCACGCGCCAGCTCGCCGGCGCAGGCGATACCGGAGGGGCCAGAACCCACGATGGCGACCTTGTGTCCGTTGGAGGGCTTGCACACCGGTGCCGTGCCCACCTCGTCGGCCATGTCGCCCACCATGCGCTCGAGCTGACCGATTGCTACTGGCTCGCCCTTCCTGCCCAGGATGCATTTGCCTTCGCACTGGTTCTCCTGCGGACACACGCGACCGCAAACAGAGGGCAGCAGGTTGTCCTGCTTGATGGTTTCAAGCGCGCCTGCCCAGTCTTCGGCGCGGATCTTCTCAATAAACTGCGGGATATGCACGCCTACCGGGCAACCCTCCATGCAGAGGGGTTTTTTGCAGTCGAGGCAGCGGTTGGCCTCGGCAATGGCATCGGCCTTGGTGTAGCCGGTGTCAACCGGGCGAAAATCGCGGGCGCGCTCGGCGGCGGGCTCTTCGTTTGCCGGCGTGCGGGGCACGCCAACCTTGGGGCGATATGTTACTTCTGGCATGCGCAGGCCTCCTCGTGATGCTTGATGGACGCGGTCTCCTCGGCCTTGTAGCTGGCCTGACGATGCGCCAGGTCGTCCCAGTCAACCAGATCGGCGTTGAAGTCGGGGCCGTCGACGCAGGCAAAGAGCGTCTCGCCGCCCACCTCTACGCGGCAGCAGCCGCACATGCCGGTGCCGTCGACCATAATGGGATTCATGCTGACCGTTGTCTTAATGTTGTGCTGCTTGGTCAGGCGGCAGACAAACTTCATCATGGGCAGGGGGCCGATGGCGAAGACTTCATCGTACTGGTTGCCCGCTTCAATCAGCTCTTTCAGCTGGTCGGTGACAAAGCCCGAAAACCCAAACGAGCCGTCGTCGGTGCACAGGTACAGGTGGCTCGACGCATTGCGCATCATGTCCTCGATGATGATGAGGTCTTTGGTGCGGAAACCGGCGATCAGGTGTACTTCAGCGCCCTGCTCGTGCAGCGCTTTGGCAATGGGGTAAGCGATGGCGCAGCCCAGGCCGCCGCCGACTACGGCGACTTTCTTCAGGCCCTCGATGTGGGTCGGGGCGCCCAGCGGGCCTACAAAATCGTGCAGGCTCTCGCCTTCGTTCAGAGAGTCAAGCTGCAGGGTCGTCGCGCCGACCTTCTGATAAATGATGGTGACCGTTCCGGCGTTTTTATCGGTCTCGGCGACGGTCAGGGGAATGCGCTCGCCCTTTTCGTCGACGCGCAGGATGATGAACTGCCCCGCCTTGGCTTTGGCGGCGATCAGCGGCGCCTCAATCTTCATCAGCGTGATTTCAGGATTGAGGGGCTGTTTTTTTACAATTTTATAACTCATATCCCTTTCCCGGGGACACATCCCCGGCTCCTTTGCATTATAGTCGGACCTCCCTGCCGCCGGCACGCGGCGGCAGGGCGCCGGGAATGATTAGCTGACGTAACCCGCGGCCTTGAGAATTTCGATCGCTTTGTCGTGGTTGGCCTCGCTCATCAGCACAATGGGGCCGGTGCAGCCCATGCCGCTTTCGGCATAAATGCCGGCCTTCCACAGTGCGGCGACGGCGTCGTCCAGATCCATGACCTCGATGCCGGGGATCTGGGCGGTAACGACTTCCTTGGGCGGAGCCTTGACTTCTTCGGCTTCGGCAGCCGGCTTCTGCGACGCGGCCTTGCGGGCTTCGAGCAGTTTTTTCAGGCCGGCCTTATTGGCCTTTTCAAACTCGGCTTTGGCGACCTCGAAGACCTTGCCGCGGACCAGCTGAGCCGCGTACTCGATGGCGCCCGCGATGAGCGGAGCGCCCGAGGCGCGCGAAATGATCAGGATGAGCTTGTCATAACCTTCGCCGATGCCGGGGCCATAGCCGTAGCCGGTCGACTCATAGCTGCCGCCGGTGGTGTAAGAGGCCATCATCTTGATAAGCACATTGCCGGTCAGGCTGTCGCACACCATGACGTCGGGCGTGCCCTGCAAAACGTCGTTGCCGCGCATGACGCAGCCGCCGTCGGCACGGGCCGACTCAGCCAGCTTCATATCGTAGCCGCCTTCAATCAGCTGCTTGAGCACAGTCTCGGTCTGGCGGGCGCCGTCGACGTTCAGAATGCCCACCGTCGGCTCTTTGACGCCGCAGGCTTTGGCGGCGATGACGCCGTAAACAGCATTTTTAATCATGCCCTCGATGCGATCGGTGCTCGAGGTGCCCGTCGTAGTGGCAATGAACATTTCGCGGCCCTTGCCCGGGGTGACGGCGCGTCCGACGGTGGACACGCCGATGGGGAACGGGAAGTGCATAGTGACGGCGCCGTCGACCTCGCCTTTTTCCACCATTTCTTCCATCTTCTTATGGCCCTCGTCCTCGTTCTGGACCTTGACGGTGGTGACGCCTTCATGCTCGAGCGTACCGATATAATAGACGTCGACGCCTTTGGCGGCGGCCATCACGGCGGCCTGCATGGCGTTTTCTTCACCGTGCTCGCTGCCCATGCCGGTCAGCGCGATTTTGGGCCGCGCGCCGAACGAGCCGGTTTCCAGCCCCTCGGCCATCTGCAAAAAGGTCTTTGCGACCAGTTTTTCAATGTTTGCTGACATAATCGTACTCCTTATTCCGCCAGCAGGCTGGCGGCGAAGTCTTTCATGGCCTTGGCGATCAGGCCCTTGACCTGCTCTTCCGAAACGCCGGCTTCCTGCCCCTTGCCCTCGTTCTTCTCAATGATGAACGAAACGCCGTCAAACAGGTTGGTCATGCGGCCGAGGAACAGGCTGCCCTTGCCGATGATCATGGCGCGGTTGATCGTGCCTTCCAGGATGCTCTTGCGGGCAAAGCCGATGTACGGCACACCCGAGGGGATGTGGCCCTGTGTGGGCGCAAAGCCGACCAGGCCGTGCTTCTGCGGGAAGGCGGCCAGCTCGCTCTTTTCAAGGTCGCCGCGCTTGACGCCCAGAGCGCCGATCATCTTGTAGTTGGCCTGCGGCACGTCGCCTGCGCCGGCCGGCTTGGTGATGTCAGGGTTCTGCATTTCGGGTGAGTATTTGTCAATGTCGTTGATCTTCAGGCCAGCCTTGTCCAGGGCGTTGGTAACCAGGGCCGAAATAACAGCCTGCGGGGAAGAACCGGTGCCGACGGTGTGGCGGCCGACATATTCGAGGTTGATGCAGGGGTTGACGCCGTCGTCAGCGGTCAGGATAACGGCAAAGCCGCCCAGGCAGTCTTCAAGGGCGGGCAGGCCCTTTTTGACGTGGTCCTTGCCGTTCATGCCCAGCTTGGCGGTGCAGCCGCCGGCGGTGACCATAACCGTCTTAAAGGTGCCGGCAGCGACCAGGGAAGCGGCGTTGAGAATGGCATGGGCCGGGCCGGCGCAGAAGCCGCGCACGTCACAGCCGGTGGCGCCGTCCAGGCCGGCGATCTCGGCCGCAGCCTTGGCAAAGTTGCCGCCGCCGCGCTGGTTCATGTCGCCGCAGGCCTCTTCGCAGCAGTCGATGACATATTCGACCTCGTTTTTGTCAATGCCGGCGTTGCGGACAGCGTGCAGCATGGCCAGAACCGACGAAGCCTTGGACACAATGTTTTCCAGCATGACGTGGGCCGACAGGTTGACGTCGATGTCGTGGGCGTTCTTGACGCAGCCGACCAGGACGTTGCCGTGATACAGGGGCTCGGCGTGCTCTTCGTTGACGAGCTTTTCGACTTCTTCCATGGACACGCCTTCGGCCAGACGGCCTTCGACGGCGGGGCCGACGTACTCATTCTTGAGCAGGGCGTCCTTGTGCGCGGCGACAAAGTCGCTCGACAGCTTGACCAGGTCAAACACATCGCAGGCCTGCATCAAAAGCAGGAACTCCTCCTGCGGCATGATCTCGCCAAAGGGGCCGAAGCGATCGTTCATCGGCGCCTTTTTGTCATGCCAGGGCTGCTCAACAGCGGCCAGCTCGTCCGGCGTAACGTTGCCGATATAGGTCTGGTTGGGGTAATAAGACAGCACGTCTTCGTACGAGCGCAGGTGCTTGGGCAGCTCCTTCAGGTACTCGGACTCGGGGTTGACAATGCGCTCGGTGGTTTGGGTGGTGCCGTTGTGCAGAACCATGTCCGGCGTGTGAACCAGAACATAGCCCGTTCCTTTGATGACGCTGTTCATTGGTGACATCTCTCCCGTTTTAACTTGATAAATATTATAGATTTTTTCAATTATTATGACGCATAGTATTGCGTTCCGCTATCTGAAAAACGGAAAGCGGGGGCGATGAACCCTCATCACCCCCGCCGCTTCGTTTGCTATTAGTATTTGCAGTATTGCTCGCGGATGCTGTTCATCTCACTGCAGATTTCATCGACGTCCAAGACCATCTCCATCATGCTGATCTGATCCTCATAAACCTGCGGGTCAAACTCTGCTTTTACTTCCGGTTCACAAACGTGATACACCTTGAGTCCCAACGAGACTCCTGTCAACGGACCTGCATACGTCGGGTCACCATTGGTAACCGTCTCAGCAGCCAAACCAGACGCCTCGGCCTCGGCCGCGCCCAGCAGAACAACAATGTTCTCGGGGCCGTGCTCTTCAGCCAAATCTTTAACACGCTTCTGGTTTTCCAGGTCCATTGCACCGGCGGCGGTTCAGACGAAGCACTCCGTCGAGGAGTACACGACATCTGCACCGGCAGTCTTTGCACATTCTTCGATGGCCGGGCCGGGGATGCCGTCGCGGTCGCCGATGATGATGACTTTTTTGCCGCTCAAAATGCTCATGAATCTTCTCCTCCTTTTCTAGATTTTACACGGCGGCGTCCGCCGTGTCCGTAAACCCCTTGCGGGGGGAATACGCTTTCGCGCAGCCCCCTGTCCGGCCGGCGGGCCGGGCAGGGGGACGGGACGGCAATTTATTTGCCGTAGTACTCCTTGATCATCTTTTCGACGTTCTCGGGAGTCGCGTCGTCTTTGACGCATTCAGCGACCTTCTCGCCGCCCTTGTAAATGGCGATGACGGGCAGGCCGAGAATCTTCTGGCCGATGGCCAGGCGGCGGGCCTTGGTGGTGTTGAGCGAGCAGAACTTGATCTTATCGCCGTAAACTTCCTCAAAGCCGTGGATGTGGGGCATCAGAGCGGCGCAGGGCACGCAGCCGTCGCCGAAGAAGTCGACCAGAATGGTTCCTTCGCCTTCCAGGACCTCAGCCTGGAAGTTGTCTTTTGTCAGTTCCAGCATGATAATCTCCTCCTGTTAATTCCCTTGCGGGTCAAAATGACTTAGTGCTGATTCTGAATATAGTGCTCGGCCTGGACAGCGGCGATGGCGCCGTCAGACGCGGCCGTGATGACCTGGCGCAGGCTCTTGACACGGATGTCGCCGGCCGCAAAGACGCCGGGCACCGAGGTGTGCATGTTCTCGTCGGTGACAATATAGCCGTGATCCAGCTCGAGCTTGCCTTCTACCAGCTCGCTCTTGGGGTTATAGCCGATAAAGCCAAACAGGCCGAACATGCCGTCTTCTTCGTTGGCCACGACTTCGCGCAGCTCGCCGGTCTTGGTGTCCTTAACCGTCATGCCGGACAGGATGTCGTCGCCGTGCAGTTCTTCGACGACTGTATTCCACATGAACTCGATCTTCGGGTTGGCAAACGCGCGCTCCTGCAGCGACTTGGCGGCGCGCAGCTCGTCGCGGCGGTGGATAACAGTGACCTTGCGGGCAAACTTGGTCAGGTACAGGGCTTCCTGAATGGCCGAATCGCCGCCGCCGACAACATAAACGTCAAAGCCTTCAAAGAAGTTGGCGTCGCAGGTGGCGCAGTAGGAAACGCCGCGGCCCATGAACTCGCCTTCGCGCTTGCAGCCGATCGGCTTGGCGGTGGCGCCGGTGGCGATGATCAGGGTCTTGGCTTCGATGGTCTGCTTGCCGCAGATCAGTTTTTTAACAGGTCCCTCGACAACGACTTCCTTGACAACGTCGCTGACGCGCTCGACGCCGAACTTGGCGGCCTGCGCCGTCATGCGGGCGATCAGGGCCGGGCCGCTCTCGCCCTCGGGCCCCTGGCCGGGATAGTTTTCAATGTCGTCGGTGATGGCAATCTGGCCGCCGTCCTGTCCCTTTTCGACAATGACGGTATCCAGGCGGCTGCGCCCGGCATAAATACCGGCCGAAAGCCCGGCAGGACCGGCGCCCAGAATGGCCACATCATAGATCTTGCTCATAGCTTGTGCACTCCCTGCATAATATTTTATTGATTTTCTATTTTGATCGGGCCGCGCCCGAATGTTTCCAATCTCGGGGGCCGCGGGCGGCTGCCAAAAGGCGCCTGCGCTGCGGCCGGGAAAGCAGAACCTTAAAGTGCATTGGGCGTGCAGGGCGGGGATAACCCCGCCCTGCACGGCGGGCTTTTTTAGAGCTTGGGCTCGAAAATGGTCTGATCTTCGACTTCGGTGGTCAGGGCCTGCAGAGCGGTCTCGACCAGTTTGCGGCGAAGGACCTTTTCTTCCTCGTGGGTCAGGGCGGGGTTGCCCAGCGGGTGAGGAATGGCGATGGTCGGGACAATACGGTTGGCGCCGACCGTCATGGAAATCGGGGTGACCGTGCACATGTGGACAACGGGAATGCCCGCGCGCTCGATCTCTTTAACCATCGTTGCACCGCAACGAGTACAGGTGCCTCAGGTGCTGGTCATGATGACGGCGTCAACGCCGGCAGAGAGCAGCTTCTGAGCGTATTCGGCCGCGAACTTCTTGGCCGAGGCGACGGCCGTGCCGTTGCCGACCGTGGTGTAGAACAGGTTGTGCAGCTTGCCGATCTTGCCTTCCTTCTCAAGGTCGCGCATGACGTCGACAGGCAGGACTCGGTCGGGGTCTTCATTGGCATAGACCGGGTCATAGCCGCCGTGGGCGGTCTCGTATTTGTCCGAAGTCAGATCCATCACGCCGGTGATGTCATACTCGCCGTAGTGCGAAGCCGACGACGACTCGATGTGGTCGGGGTTGCCCTTGGGCACGATGCCGCCCGAGGTGCACAGGGCGATGGTGGCTTTGCTCAAATCCTTGACGGCGGGATTGGGGGGCACGCGGTCAAAGGACGGCATGGGATATTCGGTGGTAAAGGGCTTGCCGGCCAGCTTGTTAAGCAGCATCTTGACGGCGCGGGTCGATCCGCGCTCTTTTTCGAAGAAGTTGCGGCGGACGCCGTTGGGCATATAGCCGTCTTCGCACGAAGCGCCCAGCTCTTCGCCCTTCATCAGCTTAAGGGCCAGGGCTGCCATGGTCGGGGCGGCCTTGCGCATACCGGCGGCGCTGTTGGTGGTGGCGACCATCAGGACTTTTTCCTTCAGGTCGGCGCCGGGGTTCTCTTCGTACATACCGGTCAGGACCTTGATGCCCAGTTCGTCCTGCACGGCCTTACAAATGTTGGCGCAGGCGTAGCCGTAACGGCCGGCGTTGAAGGCCGGGCCGGCGATGAACAGATCGGGGTTGAGTTCTTTGACCCAGGCCAGGATCTGCTCTTTGGCGTCCTTCTCGTGCTCGGCAAAGTAAGAGTCGCCGCAGATGATGGTGGTGACAACCTCAGCCTCGCCCTTCCAGGCGGTGTTGAGGGCGGCGCCGGGGCCGACAGGTCCCTCGCGCTTTTCAGGAGCGACGTGAGCCATTTCCTCGCCGCCAATCTGGGCGAAGAACTGGTTGATATAGTGTACTACACGAAAGCTCATTACAGTTTCCTCCTTCCCGTTATCTGGCGCTCAGCTTGTTGAAGCCCATCTCGTTGGTGGCGCCGGTGATGACCTGCAGCTCAGCCTCGATGGTGCCGTCTTCTTTCAGGCTGCCCTCGTGGCCGCCGGCGATAACGTCGACATAGTCGAGCATGCCGATGACCTTGTCCATCTTGGGCAGGTGGATGACCATGTTGGCGTTGCCGCCGGTGACGACGGCGTCGGCGGCGGGATCGGCGTCAGCCAGCGACTGGCTCTTGCCGTCCTGTCCGGCGTATTCGTCGGTGATGATGGTGGTCTTGACGCCGACAGCTTCGATCTTCTTGGTGTTCATGATAAGGTCGGTGTCCGGGTTGCCGAAGCCTTCCTGCGAAACGATGACGCCGTCCAGATCCAGCAGGCGGCACAGTTTGGCAGACCAGTCGGACGAGCGCTGCTTGTCAGCCAGATAAACGTTCTCGTTGGTGATGATGTTGCAGACGTAGTTGAGCGTCTTGCCGTGCTGCTCGAACAGGTCGTGCACGACGGGGTTGTTGAGGTGGTGATAGGTGGTGTTCTTGTCGCAGGCAGACACGCAGTTGCCCGAAACAATGGCGCCGTCCATGACCTCGGTCGGGTTGAGGATGGTGGTCAGGGTGCGCTTGGCGTCGACGCCGTACACATAGGTGTCGTGCAGCAGGCCCTGGCTCTGCAGCATGTGGACATAGGCCACGCGCGGCAGGTTGGGGAACTTCTCGATGCCTTCCTTGACGCCGTAGGTCTCAAAGACCTTGGTCTCGTCGGGGGTCAGGTTGCGGGCCAGCTCGCCCAGGTAAACGGCAACCTTGAAGCCGGCGAAACGGACCGCTCTTTCATAATCGTGCTGGGCCAGGCCTTCGACCGGCTCACAGACCATGACGAGGTTGTGCAGCTTGCTGAACGGGGTGTAGTCGGCGCCCGGGCCGGACATGTCGATGATGCCTTCCTGGAAGCCGACAATCTTGCCGGCCGTGACGACGGCCATGCCCTTCAGGGCATAGGTCTTGCCGCTGCCGACGGTGTCAACCTTGGCGATGACGCCCGGGAAAATGCCGCCGGGGCCCTCGACCTTGACACGGGGCTCGATGACGTCTTTGACCGGGGTGATGCGGACGCTCTCACCGGGGTGCGCGATGTCCAGGGTGACAGATTTAATGTTCTCGTCCTCTAAGACGAGCTTCTTGACGGCATCCTGATCGACGTACAGAACGCCGTTCTCCACCTTGGATTCGTTTGAAAATTGAATGTCGTGGATATTGATATATCCCATTTCAAGTTTCAAGGTGATCTTCCTCCTCCGTATATTTCTCTATATAAAACAAATATATAGTGAGCGGTTAAAAAGCCGAAGCCGACGGGATCGCGCTGTCAATCAGCGTAAAGTCGACAAGCTGAAAGTCCTCAAGCACCCGCTGCGGCAGGCCCTCGTACCGGACGGGAAACTTGCGGCAGGCCGTTATGGCCTCTTCAATAACGGACAGGGAACCCAGATCCATTGTTCCCCGTTTCTGCGAAATCATGACAGATTTGTACGGCGTTTCGTTGGGCTTGACGCTGCCGGACAGCGGGTGGGTCAGCAGCTTGTGCCCCGCATGGACTTTGTCGCGTACGCGCACCAAAAGGTCCATGTACCCGCCTTCCTGATATTCAACGCTGTACTGCCCGGCATACCGGTCGCGCACCAGTGGGTTGTTGGTCAGAATGACAAAGCTCACGGCCATCTTCTTCTCTATAAATAATATTGTCCCAATCGATATTGTCGATGACGTACTGCAAACAAAAAGCGACCATGTCAATACCAAAAGACACAGTCGCTACACTCCGTTTTTCAGCCTGAGAGATTCCGATCCGTTTGCGCGGATCGTTGCTCCTTTGGCGTTCCGCTCAGGGCGGAACTCTTCAGAGGGCGGTCAGCATCCGGTCCTTTTGCCTGAAAGTTTCATCCTCACGCAAGACCTGTTTGCGTTTGACTTGCATCTTCGGCGGCCTTTTTTGGGGCACTCTCCCGGGAAACATCATTCCGCTTATTCATTTCAATATCATTATATGAGCAATTTCCCGTTTTGTAAAGAGTTTTTTTGCCTCGCGTTAAAGTTTTGTCATTTTGCCTTTTTAGGTGCCGGTTTTATGCACGAATTTGTGATAAATGGCCTTGGAAACCGCCGCAAAAAGGCCCTTCTTTTGAACAATATAGAACAAGTCGATAGCCGTTATTGCGCTTTTCCGCCCCGTTTGCGCACACAACAAAAGCAGGCCGGGGCCTGCTTTTGAAAACCGCATTTTTACTTGTCCGCGCCGTGCCTTCCCGTCACCCGGTTGAGCAGGGCGGCAAAGCCCCAGATGGCGCAGATAACGGCAAAAATGCCGACCATTCCTTTGGCCATGATGGGCAGGGAAACGGCGAACATTTCAGGGTTCCACGAAAAACTGAACATAAAGCGCCCTCCTTACAGCAAATTCTCGACCAGGGTGATGATGAGCCCGCCGGCGATGACCGACGCGATCTGGCCGCCGACGTTGGCGCCCGCCGCGTGCATGAGCAGGAAATTTCCGGGGTCTTCTTCCCGGCCCATTTTGTGGACGACGCGCGACGCCATCGGGAAGGCCGAGATGCCGGCCGCACCGATCATGGGGTTGACTTTGTTTTTGCAGAACAGGTTGAGCAGCTTGGCGAAAAGCACGCCGCCCACCGTATCGAACACAAAGGCCACCAGGCCGAGCGCAATAATGACCAGCGTCTCGACGGTGACAAACAGGTCGGCCTGCATTTTAAAGGCAACCGAAATGCCCAGCACCAGCGTAATGAGGTTGGCCAATTCTTTCTGCGCGCTCTGCGACAGGCTGTCGAGCACGCCGCACTCGCGGATCAGGTTGCCGAACATCAGAAACCCGATGAGCTCGGCCGACTTGGGCGCGATGGTGCCGGCGACAATGGTCACGAAAATGGGGAAGACGATTTTGGTCGTCTTGGAAACGCTGTGCGGGCTGTACGGCATGCGGATCAGGCGTTCTTTATGGGTCGTGATGGCGCGGATAACCGGCGGCTGCACAATGGGGACCAGCGCCATGTACGAGTAGGCCGCCACCATGATGGCGCCCTGGTACTGCGACCCGAAGTAGTTGGCCACATAAATGGAAGTCGGGCCGTCGGCCGCGCCGATGATTGAAATGGCGGCCGCGTCGATCAGGCCGAAGCCAAACAGCATGGCCACTGCCAGCGTAAAGAAAATGCCGAACTGGGCCGCCGCGCCGAACAGCAGCATTTTCGGGTTGGAGAGCAGCGGGCCGAAATCGATCATCGCGCCGATGCCGATGAAGAGCAGCAGCGGGAAAAGCTCGCTGGCGATGCCGGCGTTGAAAAGCGTTTCAATAGCCTCGGTATTGACAAAAGGCAGGTTGACCAGAATCGCGCCAAAACCCATGGGCAGAAGCAGGGTCGGCTCCATTTCACGCTTGATCGCCAGTGTAACCAAAATGACGCCGATGGCGATCATAACCGCTTCCTGCCATGTGAAATTGAGCACATTGCCGAACAGTTCGTTGATAAATTGCACGCAAAGTCCTCCTTTTTTTCTCTTCCGCGGCACAAGCCCGCCGCGGACGCCCCCGGCCAGGCCCCAAGGGAACCGAGCCGGCTCAGCCGGCTGATCCCCATTTTTGCCAAGTATATCATAACAAACACAGGACATTTTGTAAAGGGGCGGCCACAGAAAATCGGTAAAATTACCCGGACTTTCGCCAAACGCATTGACTTGACTGCCTGTTTTTGGTTATAATATATTGAATTATCAGCAGCGCGCGTCCGCTGCGCGCCGCTTCCCACATGATTTTAATCAATAAGGAGAAAAATAAAATGGCTGACTACATCCTCAGCGGCTGCTCGACAGCCGATCTCTCGGCGGAACATTTCGCCGCCCGCGACATCCACTATATCTGCTTCCATTTCCTGCTTGACGGCAGGCAGTACGAAGACGATCTGGGCAAATCCATCGCCTTTGAAGACTTTTACAAAGCCATGGCCGGCGGCGCGGACACCAAGACCTCGCAGATCAACACCGAAGAATATATCGCCTATTTCACCCCGTTTCT
>CALWJQ010000011.1 GCA_944381055.1 uncultured Clostridia bacterium
ATTTTCGGTATTCAAAATCCCGCAAAGCATTGAAATGACAAAGAAAAACCCCGTAACCGTAGTAGTTACAGGGTTTCCGGTTCTGGAGCGGGCGATGGGAGTCGAACCCACCTCTAAAGCTTGGGAAGCTTTCATTCTACCGATGAACTACGCCCGCACGACCCTATTCTTTTATTATACTCAAATTGCCGAAGATTGCAAGAGTTTTTTTGCAGAAAATGCACCGGGTATTTTCGGATGCCGGACGGATTTATCCGTCCGGCCTAGAGCTGGAAAACTGTTTACCTGTCCAAGACAGCGCCGTCGGCTGAAATCGTGACGACCTGGTGCGGAAGCATTTTGCCGCTGTTGCGCAGGGCGGTACGGACGGCGTGTTCCAACCCGCCGCAGCATGGAACCTGCATACGGACGACGGTGACGCTGCGAATGTCGTTCTGACGCAAAATTTCGGTCAGCTTTTCACTGTAATCAGTGTTGTCGAGTTTGGGGCACCCGACCAGCGTGATGCGTCCGCGGATGAAATCCTGATGGAAATTGGCATAGGCATACGCTGTGCAGTCGGCAGCAATCAGCAGATCGGCACCGTCAAAATACGGGGCTGCCACCGGGACCAGCTTGATTTGCACGGGCCATTGGCGCAGCTGCGATGCCCCGCCCTGCGCCGTCGAGACATCCGCTGACTCGCACGGGTGCAGCGGACGCGCCTGTGAACCCGGACAGCCGCAGGGAAGCGGCGACTCTTTTTGCTGCTTATTGCGGAGTACGGCCTTTTCGTCATAGGCCGCGGCTTCGCGCTCGACAAAACGGATGGCGCCGGTCGGGCAAGCGGGCAGGCAGTCGCCCAGCCCGTCACAGTAATCGTCGCGCAAAAGCCGCGCCTTGCCGTCAACCATGCCGATGGCCCCTTCGTGGCACGCCTGGGCACATGCGCCGCAGCCGTTGCACTTTTCTTCGTCAATATGAATGATTTTCCGAATCATGGGAGTTCCTCCTGTCAATGCTGTGGTTGTACTTGCAAAGACAGTATACTATAATAAAAGGCATAAGTATGTTGTTTTTACAACGCAAAGGGAGGAAAAACATGGAGCTTTCTCATCTTGCGGCAATGTCGCTGTTCCGCGGCATCCGGGAAGAAGCGCTGCCCGGCGTGCTCGGCAGTCTGCGGGCGCAGGAGCGGATCTTTGAGCGGGGGGAAGGGATCTGCCGTGCGGGCGATCCGGTGCGCGCTGCGGGGCTGCTGCTGTCGGGTGAAGCGCACATCGAGCACAGCGACCTGTGGGGCAACCAGAGCATTTTGGCGGGGATCGGGCCGGGTGAGCTGTTCGCTGAAGTGTACGCCTGCACGCCGGGGGCCGTGCTTCAGGTCGGCGTTACGGCGGTGCGCGAATGCCGCGTGCTGTTTTTAGAGCTTGGGCGCATTCTGGACAGCGCCGCGGCAGACAGCGCGGGCGCACAGCTGGCGGGCAACCTGCTGCGGATATTGGCGGGGAAAAACCTGGCGCTGACACGGAAAATCCACTGCACGGCGCCCAGGGGCATCCGTAGCCGCGTGCTGACCTATCTGTCTTTTCTGGCCGTCGAGCACGGGAGCACGTCGTTTGACATTCCCTTTAACCGTCAGCAGATGGCCGATTACCTGTGCGTCGACCGCAGCGCGCTGTCAGCCGAGCTGAGCCGGATGCAGAAAGACGGGCTGCTGGAATACGGCAGGAACCATTTTGCGCTGCACGCGGCGGGACGGCAGGTTTGATCACCGGCCGAACATTTCAGCCAGCAGGGCGCTCAGTTTTTTTGCGCCCTGCGCGCTCATGTGATCGGTGTCCATAAAATCGGCGTCGCAGAACAGGTCCAGGTGGTCGTTGAAGTCCGCAAAATGAAAATCGTCCGGCACGCTGTCCAGCATGGCGGTGAGGGCTTCTTTGAGCCCGGGGAGGACAAACCGGTTGTACGCCCGGGTGAACGGCGGGATGACGACAATGGGCGTGCAGCCATGTTCGCGCAGCAGGCAGATGTATTCGATGAGCACAGCAGCGTTTTCACGCAGGCTTTCGGCATAGCGGAAGGATTTGTTGTGGCTGTCGGCGCGCGACTCGGCGAAAAACAGCTGTTCCTGCTCCGGGAGTTCGTGCCAGGCCCGGCCGTGAAAGTCGAAAAAGGTGCCGCGCGGACGCGCCGGCGAGTAATAAGTGCCGTATTCCAGTATCTGGGCCGACGCCGCGCGTTCACAGGCGGTCCGCACGGCCGGCGGCTGACGGGGGAACCCGGCCCACGGGTCGGAAGGTTCGGGGTCTTCCCAGTGGCGGGCGTCGTGGAAAATCGGCAGATAGACATGGGAAATGACGCCCTTGCGAAGCGCCATGCTGCGCGAAAGATCCTGAAAGGCGATATAATAGCCCAGAATAATGATGCACCGGGAAAACTGCCGGCCGCTGCGCAGCGCCTCGCGGACGCACAGCAGGTCGTAGTACAGATCCTGCGAGTGCATGGAACAGTTGACGGCGTTGTCCCACTGGTCTTCCTGCACCCCGTTGAGGGCGTGCGACGAGCCGGTGATCAGCGTCGGGTTGGGGGAAGTGTCGGTCCGTGCTTTGTGCAGCATGGTTTTCAGCCACAAATAGTCGTAATTTTTTACCAGGAACTGCGCGGAAAGGCGCAGCAGTCTTGCGTCGGCCACAATCAATACAGCTCCTTTATAAAAGTCGGATGCCTGTCTATTATAGCACAAATTATTCTGAAATTTTACATTTTTTAAAAACATCTAGCGGCCTTTGTGATCTGTTTGTTGACTTTTTGGACGGCTGGTGTATAATGGAACAAGATACTGCGCGGGCGCAGACTGCGGAAACAGCCGCATCAGGATGCTGATGCGGCTGTTTTTGGCGGGACGCCGGCGGAAGGGAGGGACGCGATGGCTGCACGGGACGCTTTTTCTGGCTATCATCCGGCAGTGTGTTTTTTGTATTTTGTCCTGGTGCTGGGCATGACCATGCTGGTCATGCACCCGGTTACGCTGGCTGTTTCGCTTGGCTGCGCCGTTCTGTACAGCGCCATGCTGGGCGGCCGGAAGGCGATTCGGTTCCAGCTGCGCGTCGTCCTGCCCATGGTGCTGCTGGCGGCCGTGCTCAACCCGGCGTTTAACCATGCGGGCGTCACCGTGCTGGCATATCTGCCGACGGGCAACCCGCTGACGCTGGAAAGCATCTTGTACGGCCTGGCGGCCGCCGTCATGCTGGCCGCCGCGATGAGCTGGTTTTCATGCTATACGGCGGTCATGACGTCGGATAAGTTTGTCTATCTGTTCGGCCGGGTCATTCCGGCGTTGTCGCTCGTTTTGTCCATGACGCTGCGCTTTGTGCCGCGCTTTGCTTCGCAGATGCGCGTCGTGCGCGAAGCGCAGAGCTGTATCGGCCGGCGGACGGAGGGCGGCAGCGTGCTCCGCCGGATCAGGAACGCGGCAGCCGTTTTGTCCATTATGGTTACCTGGGCGCTGGAAAACGCCATTTCGACGGCTGACAGCATGAAAAGCCGGGGTTACGGCCTGCCGGGGCGCACGTCTTTTGCCATTTACCGCCTGGACGGGAGGGACAGGGCGGCGCTGGCCTGGCTGTGCGCCTGCGGTTTTTACCTGCTGTGCGGCGGGCTGGCCGGTGGGCTGGACTGGCACTATGTCCCGTCCCTGGGAGGTGCAGCCGTGACGCCGATGACCGTCAGTTTCCAGCTGGCCGCGCTGGCGCTGTGCCTGACGCCCGTCGCCGTCGATGCAGCGGAAAACCGGCGCTGGCGCCGGACACGCGAAAACAGTAAGGGGGAAATAAACGGTGTCTGATTTATCGTATACAGTTGAACGGATGGAAGCGGAAACGACGGTTCAGGAATACCTGCGCCTTTGCGTCGACATCCCGCGTTTTCTCGAATGCTGCAAGCAGTGCCCTAATTATGGGGCGCGCTGGTCCTGCCCGCCCTTTGACTTTGACGCGGCCGCGCGCTGGCGCGAGTACAAAACCCTGCGCCTGTACGCCCGGTATGTCGTACCGGGGACGGATCGCAGCGCGAAAAACCTGCTGGACGCTCTGGCCAAGGAAAAATCTGCCTTTATACGCGACCTGCTGGCGCTCGAGCGGGCGACGCCGGGCAGCCTTGTGCTGGCCTGCGGGTCGTGCAGCCTGTGCACATCGTGTGAACGGGCGCAGGGCCGGCCCTGCCGTTTTCCCGAGCAGGTGCGGCCGTCTATCGAATCCATGGGCGGTGACGTCGGCGAGACGGCGTCGCGCTATTTCGGGCGCCCGCTTTTGTGGGTACAGGGTGAAGAAGCGCCCGACTACCTGACGCTGGTCGGCGGGCTGCTGCTGCGGGAGCCGGCGGTATGACGCCGGCCTTTTCCGTCGAGGATTTGACCTTTCGTTACCCGGGGCAGGAAGCGGCGGCGCTCGACGGGCTGTCGCTGGCCGTCGCGCCGGGGGAGTTCCTGGTTGTGTGCGGGCCGTCGGGCTGCGGCAAGAGCACGCTGCTGCGACAGCTCAAAACGGTGCTGGCCCCGCACGGGCAGCGTTCGGGGCGCATTTTGTTCGAGGGGCGGCCGCTCGAGTCGGTCGGGCAGCGGGAACAGGCGCAGCGCATCGGTTTTGTAAGCCAGTCGCCGGAAGATCAGCTGGTCACTGACAAAGTGTGGCACGAGCTGGCCTTCGGGCTGGAAAGCCTGGGGTACGACACCCCGGCCATTCGCCGCCGCGTCGCCGAGATGGCCAGTTTTTTCGGCATCGAATCCTGGTTTTACCGCGATGTCGCCGGGCTTTCGGGCGGGCAGAAGCAGCTTTTGAATTTGGCGTCGGTCATGGCGATGGGCCCCAGCGTGCTGGTGCTCGACGAGCCGACCAGCCAGCTTGACCCCATCGCGGCGTCTGAGCTGCTGGCGGCAGTGGGCAGGATCAACCGTGAACTGGGCGTGACGGTCATATTGACCGAACACCGGCTTGAAGAAGCCCTGCCGCTGGCGACGCGTGCGGCGGTGATGGATGGCGGCCGGGTGCTGTGTGCCGGCGCGCCCGATGAAGTCGGCCGGATGCTGCGGGACGCGGGCCACGGAATGTTCCTCGCCATGCCGGCCGCCATGCGGGTCTGGGCCGCCGTCGGCAGCGACGCGCCCTGCCCGGTCACGGTGCGCGACGGTCGGACCTGGCTGGCCGGCTTCGCAGCCGGGCACCCGCTGAAAAGCCTGCCCGAAGCGCAGCCCCATTCTTATCCGCCCGAACCGATCCTGTCGGCCGACGAACTGTGGTTCCGGTACGAAAAAGACGCGCCGGACGTGGTCCGCGGCCTGTCGCTGACCGTCAGGCGCGGGGAATGGGTCGCCCTGCTGGGCGGAAACGGCACGGGCAAAACGACCAGCCTCAAGCTGCTGGGCGGCCTGCTCAAGCCGCAGCGCGGCACAATCCGCGCGCGGGGCAGCGTCGGGGTTTTATCACAGAACCCGCAGGCGCTGTTTGTCAAAAAGACGGTGCGCGAGGATCTCTTTGAAATTTTCCAGGGCCGGGGAACGCCGCGGGAAGAGCAGGAACCGGCTGTCGCCCGCGTGTCTTCGCTGTGCAGGCTGGGCAGCCTGCTCGACCGGCACCCTTATGACCTGTCGGGCGGCGAACAGCAGCGGGCAGCGCTGGCCAAAATCCTGCTGCTGAACCCCGATGTCCTGCTGCTGGACGAGCCGACCAAAGGGCTGGACGCCGAGTTTAAACAGACGCTGGCGGCAATTTTGCGGGATCTGCTGCGACGGGGCGTCGCCATTGTCATGGTCAGTCACGACGTTGAGTTCTGCGCCCGGTATGCGCACCGCTGCGCCCTGTTTTTCGACGGGGGCATTGTAGCGGAAGGCGCGCCGCGCAGCTTTTTCGCGGGGAACAGCTTTTATACCACGGCAGCCAACCGTATGGCGCGGGCGTGGGAGCCCGGCGCGGTCACGGCCGAAGACGTCATTGCTGTCTGCGGCGGGCAGCTGCCGCCGGAATGCGGGCTGCCGGAAGAAGAAATCCCGCTGCCGCCGCCGGCGCGCGAAACGCCCGACTGGCGTCCGCCTCCGCTGCCGTGGTGGCGGAAGCTGGGGGCTTTGTTGTCGGGCGGCGCGGCTGTTTTGCTGCTTTTGCGGTTTATTGGGGTCAGCGACCTGTCGACGCTGGTCGGGACCGGCGGAACGCCGCCGGCGTCCGGCGAGCTGGTGTGGATCGCCGTTTTTGCCGCGCTGCTGGTTGTTTTTGCCGCCTGTATTTCGCGGCGCAGCACGGAACCGGTTCCCGCGGGCGAAAAGCGCAGGCTGCCCAGGCGGACGGCAGCCGCCGCCGCGCTCGTCCTGCTGCTCGTGCCGCTGACCTTGTTTGCCGGTGTTTACTGGCTGGGCGGCCGCCGGTATTATCTGGTGTCGATCCTCATTTTATTGGAAACCATGATCCCGTTTTTTCTGATTTTCGAGGGGCGCAAACCCCGGGCGCGCGAGCTGGTTGTCATTGCCGTGCTGTGCGCGCTCGGCGTCGCCGGGCGGGCGGTCTTTTTCATGCTGCCGCAGTTCAAGCCGGTCATGGCCATTGCCATTATTGCCGGCGTCGCCCTGGGCGGTGAGACCGGGTTCCTGGTCGGCGCCATGACCATGCTGACGTCCAACGTTCTGTACGGCCAGGGGCCGTGGACGCCGTGGCAGATGTTTGCCATGGGTATTGTCGGATTTTTGGCGGGCGTGTTGTTTAAGAGGGGGCTTTTGCGCCGCAGCCGCGCAAGCTTGTGCGCCTTTGGCGCGCTGACAGCCGTTGCCGTCTACGGCGGTATTGTCAACTTGGGATCGGCGCTCATCGCCTCGCCAGCTCTGAACGCCGACATCCTGCTGGCCTATTACGTCACCGGCCTGCCGATGGACTGCGTGCACGCTGCGGCGACGTGGGTCTTTTTATGGTTTGGCGCACAGCCCATGCTGGAAAAGCTCGACCGCATCAAAGTCAAATACGGACTGGTGGAATAGAAAAAAGCACCCTGCGGGGTGCTTTTTTACTGTTCTGCGCGTTCAAGCGCGTCAAGGAAAATGGTGACGGCCAGCAGGTCGGCACAGCCGCCGGGCGACAGCCCGCGCCGGGTCATCTCGGCATCCAGACGGCGTACGCTGTCCAGGGAAAATCGGTTTGCCAGCGCCTGCGCCTGCTTCCGCACCCAGGCAGCCTGTTCCGGGCCACGCCGCGCGAGCAGGTTGGTGTCTTCAACGCAGGACATCAGGCGCAGCAGGGCGCGCAGGCGCGATTCGTTTTCATCGCAGCCCGACTGCCGGTACTGCCGCAGGGCGGGCAGCCCGACCTCACGTACGGCGGCAAAGCCGCTTTCCGCTTCGCCGCGCACGCCGCGCGCCCCGTAACGCTGAAAGACCTGCCCGCCGTGGGTGGAGGTTTCACGGGGGAGCTCGCGCGCACACAGGCCGCGCGTCATGTCGGCGGACAGGGCGCACAGCGCGTCGGCTGTCAATGCGCCGCCGAGCGACAGCTGACGGCCCGCCGCGGCGCAGAGAATTCCAAGCGAAAAAATCGCGCCTTTATGCGTGTTGACACCGCCTGTGGCGGCCAGCATGTCCCGTTCGGCGTCCATGCCGGGGCGGCGCAGGCCGTCAAACAGCGTGCGCGGCGCCAAATCATCACTGTTCATGCCCATGGCGGCAAAATGCACAAAGTGTTTTTCAAGCGCCTGTGCGCTGGCGAGAAAGGTGCCGATGTCCATATCGGTGTGCGCGCCGGCGGAAACAGCGTCGACCAGGCCCGGCTTGGGGGTGACGCGCACCTCGTCTTCGAGCGCCCGGCGGGCCAGCGCGCCGATACAAGCCGATTCCCAGCGCGTCAGCATCTGCCGCATGGCGTCGAGCAGATCAGGCAGGGGGTGAGCACGGCTGCGCGCGCACAGTACGGCGGGCCGGCCGCACAGCAGGCAGCTGCGCGTCGTCAGGCCCAGCGCGCGGCGGCTGACGGGAACGCCGTCAGACCCCAGCACGTCGATGTCCCAAAGCCGGCCGAGGGGGTGGGATTCTTCGAGCCGGCACAGCGCGCGCTTGGCGGGAAACGGGGGGGCGGGGACGCACCAGAACCCTTCACAGCCGGCAGGAGTCTGCCGCAGCTCGGAAAACCGAACGCAGTCCAGCGCCCGGCTGACGGCGCGTGCGCCGAGGGTAAACAGCCGGTCAGACAGCGCGCACCGTTTGACCGGCCCCGGCATGTTGACGGTCAGGCAGACCAGTGTGCCGCCGTACTGCCCCAGCAGCTCTTGCTGCCGCGCCGCACGGGCCTCACGGGCATCGAGCAGCAGCTCAAGCGTCACAGGCGTGCCGTCGGTCATTCTGATTCCCCCTTTTCATGTTGAACCATTGTACCAGCCGAGCTGCGCTTCTGTCAAGAAAAAGCCGGACGGGTAAGCCCCGTCCGGCCTGTTTCACAGCCCCAAAAGCTGCTTTTTCTTCTGGTCGTATTCCTCCTGCGTGATGGCGCCGCTGTCGAGCAGTTCTTTATATGCCTTGAGCTCTTCCGGCACACTGACAGGCGATGCCGCCCGCATGGGTGCGGGACGCGGCGGCTGTACGCCGTTTTCAGCCAGCGCAATCTGGTTGATTTTGTCCTGCATCAGCATGGGCGGGATGATACCGACAAAAATGGCGAGAATCAGGCACAGCGTCGACAGATCCGACGGGATGCCGCGGGCCTGCGCCAGCTTATCGATGCGCTGCGCGCTTTTGTACATCCAGTAAATGGAATAAAAGGGGACGAACATGCACAGCAAAAGCTTGGTTGTCGGGTTGCGCGGCGGCTCGTCCTCGACGCGGTTGAGGTAGCCTGTGGTGCGGTAGATCCACACAAGATAATAGATGCCAAAGGTAAAGAGCAGCAGAAGCACGCACTTGCCCATGCTGACGTAGCCGTCGCCCGCAGCCGCGCCCGCACCGCCTGAAGCCGGCGCTTTGTCTGTTCCGTAGGGGTACGCAATCCAGCGTGCGGTCAACCACAAAGCGGCGGCAAAGAAAAGGGTGGTCCAAAAGTATCCGACAATCGAGACCAGGCCCGGCTCAATGATGCCGGCAAGGCGCATAAACCCGACAGGTCCCAGCCCAAAGGAACGGCCGATCCGGAACAGGTTGATCAGGCGGGTCAAAAGGTCAAAGGTCGGGTAAATGCAGGGCAAAAACCACAGTGCGCAGGCTTTGCCGCGCGTTTGCAGCACAATGAGCACGATGAACAAAACCGCTGACCCCAAATCGAGAAAGGTCCGCAGGCTGAGACCGCCGTAGATGCCGCCCAGCAGAATAAACCGCGACACCAGCAGCAAGGCCGCCGGAATGACGAATAAGGCGTTGCGCCGCCGCACAAAGAGCAGCACCGCGAACAGAAGATAGGCCAGCCATGTGACGGGAAGGTAAATCGATACAGCCCCTACATTGTCCACATAGCCAAACATGCTCTCTGTAAACAAAACGCTGACGAGCAGCAGCACGAGAAAGAGGATTCCCCCCGCGATGGAAAGCGCGCTTTTTTTCTGCCTTGCCTCCACAAAGATGCCCCCTTAATAAAAAAGTATTAAATTCTAATCGCTATGCCATAGTATAGCATGGTTGCCCTGCGCCGTCAACCGGCATAAAGCGCGGACGGGGCGCATACCTTTGTCCTGTGGAGGTGGGCGCATGAATCTGATGAAAAACCGGACCTTTCAAAAGTATTTTGTACCCGGCATTGTCTTTCAGTCGCTCGTCATTGCAGGCGGCTACGGCACGGGGCGCGAGCTGGTCGAATACTTCCTTGAATACGGAACCGTGGGCGGGCTGCTGGGCATTTTTTGCGTATCGCTCGTCATCTGGAGCGTCATCTGCGCCCTGACCTTTGCCCTTGCGCAGAAGCTTCAGGCCTTTGACTACCGTTCGATGTTTCAAAACCTGCTGGGCAGGGCATGGCCGGCGTACGAAGTCTGCTATTTTGCAATGGTTCTGCTCATCCTGGCCGTTGTCGCCGCGTCGGCCGGCGAGACGCTTCACGCCATGTTCGGCCTCAATTACTGGTTCGGCGTCCTCGCCATGTCGGCCGGCGTAGGATACCTGGTCATTAAAGGCACCGAGGCCATTGAAAAGTTCTTGTCCCTGTGGTCCTTTGTGCTGTACGGCGTGTACATCCTGTTCCTGGTCATCTGCTTCATCCGGTTCGGCGGAGCTATGCGGCAGGCCGTTGCGTCGGGATGGGCCGAGCCGGGCTGGCAGCTGGGCGGGTTCCGCTACGCTTTTTACAACCTGGGGTCTGTCCCGGCCGTACTCTTTACGGTGCGGCACTGCGACTCGCCGCGGCAGGCGGCCGGGGCCGGGCTGCTGGCCGGGGTGATCGGCATTTTGCCCGGGGTCTTTCTGTTGCTTGCCATGACGGCTTTTTACCCGATGGTTCTGACCGAGGCGCTGCCCGTCAACGCCATTTTGAACATTCTGCAAATGCCGTGGCTGCAATATGCTTTTCAAATCGTGCTGTTCGGCACGCTGATTGAAACGGGGACGGGTATGATTTTTGCCATCACCGACCGGTTCGAAACCAGCTACCGAGAAGCGCGGCTCGAACCGCCGCGGCTTTTAAAACCCGGGCTGACCGTCGCGCTGCTGGCGGCCGGCGCGTGTATCGCCGGCGTCGGGCTGACCGGACTGGTCGAAAGCGGGTACGGGACGGTCTCATGGGCCTTCCTGCTGGTGTACGTCATCCCCATTCTGACCGTCGGGGTCTTTAAGCTCTTCAGGCGGAACTGAAAAAAACGGCGCCCCCTGCCGTCTGGCAAAGGGCGCCGGATGTCTGCGAAAAGGCGGCGGGGTTTTCCCGCCGCCTGGATGTTTTTATACGGGCTGCGCCGTCCGGATGTTTTCCTGGCCGACGCCGAGGCTGTCGATGATGGTGATAACCAGGCCCTTGATGCTGTTTTCCGTCGTGCGGTACGGGGCGATGCGCAGCGTGTAGAACCGGTTGTTCATCGCCGAAACTTCGCGGTCTATGGGGGTCAGGTTTTTCAGGACCTCTTTGGCGTCGTCCACGATGTCTTCATCGGGGAAGCTGTGGGCAAAAATTTGGATCGACCGGCCGACGTCGTGCTCCATCAGCTGAAACTCGCGGCCGACATACTCGGTGAACTTGCGGATGTTGAGATTGTCGTCGACAAACAGGATGCCGATCATGGTCGAAGACAGGAAGTTGGACAGGTCGTTGGCCATCATGGTCAGCTCGTCGACTTTTTGCTGGTATTCCGTGTTGACGGTGTACAGCTCTTCGTTGACCGACTGCAATTCCTCGTTTGAGCTTTGCAGCTCTTCATTGGCGGTCAGCAGCTCTTCGTTGGCAGCCTGCAATTCTTCGTTGACCGTTTCAAGCTCGCCGATGGTCTCGTGCAGGTTATTCTGCGACTGCTGCAATTCCTGTTCAAGGTCGGTAATGCGCCGCGCGACAGTGGTATTGATGTCGTATTTTTCGACGATGCCTTCGGCCGGCAGGCGCCCGCTTTCCTGGAACAGCATGGCGATCAGGCTGGACTCGCCGTCGCCCGGCATGGGGATGGGCTCGACCAGCAGGTCGATGCAGCGGCGGCCCGAAGGGCAGTCGACGGTGATGCCGGTATAGGTTGTCGCCGTCTGCTCGGCGCGGCAGCGGCTCAGCGCCGTCGAAGCGGCCAGGCTCAGGTCTTTGTTGATGATATTGAACAGGTTAAAAGACGCCTTGCCCGGCGCAATGGCCATGTAGTCGAGATAATTGCCGAAAAAGTGGATGACGTCGTTGCGCTCGTTGAGCACGACCGAAGCGGGCAGGAATTTTTCCAGGAACTGCGTATAGACCGATTCAAGGGAGTACTGCGAAATAGGCCCGCTTTCGCTGTTTGTGCGCTTGGGCTGAATAGTCTGAATGTTGGGGATATTGAACGAGGTCGGCGTCAGATTGTCCATTTTGCCTGCTCCGTTGTGAATATAAATTTTTTCGGCGCTGCATGCGGGCTGGAACACGCTGGGATACTCGTTGGCCGTCTCGCTTTTGCCCAAAAACAGGTAGCCGCCGTTTTTAAGCGCGGAATGGAAAATGGCGAACAGCCCGCGCTGCAAAACCTGCTGGAAGTAGATCATCACGTTGCGGCAGCTGATAAGATCCAGCTTTCCGAACGGCGGATCGGACAGCATATTGTGCGGCGCAAAAATGATCATGCGCCGGATGTCTTTGGAAATATGATAGCTGTCGTTATGCTTGATAAAGAACTTGGCCAGCCGTTCGGCGGTGATGTCGTCGGCAATGCTTTCGGCGAAAACGCCCTTGCCCGCCTGCTCGATGGCCTTGACGTCGATGTCGGTGGCAAAGATTTTGACGTCGCGCCGCAGCCCCAGCTCGTCCAGCGTTTCGCGGAACAGGATGGCGATGGAATAGGCCTCTTCGCCGGTCGAGCAGCCGGCGCTCCAGACGCGGATGGGCTCATTTTCGGACGAGTTCTGTACGATATTGTAAATGGCGCTGTACTTGAGCTTTTCGAAAAAAGCCGGATCGCGGAAAAAATTGGTGACGCCGATGAGAATTTCCTTGACCAGGGTGTGCGCCTCGTCGGGGTCGTTGTCCAGATGGCGGGCATACTCGGACAGGCTGGCGTTGTGGGTGACGACCAGCCGGCGCTCGATGCGGCGCAGCACCGTCGTGCGCTTGTAATAAGTAAAGTCGATGCCGCTGACCTTTTTCAGCACGGAGTAAATGTGCGCAAAACTTTCGTCGTCAGAGAAAAGGGCGTCGTCTTTTTCCAGTTCGCCGACGGTATGGTGATGGAAAAAGTTGATGACTTCGCCGGCAATTTCCTGCGGCGACAGCACCCAGTCGGCCAGGCCGGTGCTGATGGCGCTGCGGGGCATCCCGTCGAACTGCGCCGTCGACGGATCCTGTACGATGGTCAGGCCGCCGTGTTCTTTGATGGCTTTGGCGCCGTTGGTGCCGTCAGAACCGGTACCCGATAAAATGACGGCCACGGCACGCTCTTTGTTTTCTTCTGCCAGCGAAATGAAAAAGACGTCGATGGGGTGGTTGAGGCGCCCCGACACGTATTCGGTCAGGAACAGCTTGCCTGCGCGCAGCGTCATGTTGTTTTTCGGCGGGATGAGGTAGACGGTGTTGGGCTCGACGGCCATTTCATTTTCCGCCTGCACAACCCGCATGGGGGTGTACTTGCCCAGAATGTCGGCCATAAAGCTTTTGTAGTCGGGCGAAAGGTGCTGGACGACGACAAAGCTCAATCCGCTGTTGGCCGGAAGAAAACGGAAAAACTGTTGCAGAGCTTCAAGGCCGCCGGCAGACGCGCCCAGCCCCACGACAAAGGGGCGGGACGCCGCGGCGTCGCTGGTTCGCGGCATGAAAAAACCTCCTGTCTTTATGTCCTGTGTGAATGAAGAAGATAGCGTTCTTCAAAGGCCTGCACTGACATGGGTTTGGCAAAGTAATAGCCCTGGCAGAACTGGCAGCCTTCTCGCAAAAGCGCGTCGATCTGCGCCCGGGTCTCGACCCCTTCGGCGATGCAGGTCATGCCGCAGCTTTTGCAGATTTGCACGATGTTGCGCACCAGCATCTGGCTGACCGGGTTGGACACAATGCCGTTGGTCAGGCTGCGGTCGATTTTGACCGAATCGAAATGGACGCGGGTCAGAACCGCGGCGTTGGAATAGTGCGAGCCGAAATCATCGAGCGAAAACTGGGGGCCGAACTGCCGGATGCTGTCCATGAGCGCGGTCAGGGTCGAGCTTTCAATGTGGCAGGCCGTCTCGGTCAGTTCGATTTCAATCATCCCGTCCGGGATATCGGCGTAACGGCTCATGATGGCCAGGACAGAGGCCGGGCAGGACGGATTAAGCAGGGTATAGCGGGAAAAATTGGCCGAGATGGGCACGATCCGCAAATTCTGCGACTGCCACCGGCTGATGAGTGAAAGCACTTGATCGAGCACGAAATAGTCGAGCTCGCGGATAGAGCCGTCCTGCTCCATCTGCTCGACCACATCGCCGATAGAAACCTTCTTTCCCTGATCGACCAGGCGGGCCAGCGCTTCGGCTCCGACCAGCGTGCCGGTCCGCATGTCCACTTTGGGCTGCAAAAAAACGGTAAACTTTCCCGATACGGACGATCCGCCCACAGCGGCACAGGCCGCCGCGGACGGCGCAGGCCCGTTGTCGCACTGCATCATCAGCTGCGCCTCGCGGACCAGATCGCGGGCGGCGAACACGTTGTCGGACCAGGTATAGCCGATCCGGAACTGCTGCGCGCCCAGGCTGTCCAAAAGCTTGCGCACACGGCGGCAGCGTTCGGTGAACAGCTCGTAAATGGTGTTGGGGCTCAAAACGACGAATTCATCCTGCTTGGTGTGGAACAAAAGATCGGAACCGAACACCTCGGTGAGAATCTCGGACAGGCGCAGCACCAGCCTGGTGCCATAGGAAAAGCCGGCCTCGTCGTTGATGGCGGCCAGTCCGGGAATGTCAACGGCGAGGGCGCCCATCGAACTGTAAAGATCCGAATTGAACGAACGGATAGAAGCGGTCAGCGAACGGAGGTTGGGAATGTGCATCAGCCGATCCAGATCTGACACAGGCTGGCTCGGCAGACGCTGAAACCGCCGCCATTCCTGTTCGATATAGGGAATCAGATAGCCGATCATGGCGGTGCCGGCGGGGTGTCGGCGCGGGTTTTCAAGGCACAGAACCCGCTGCGCCTCGTCGGTCCTGCGCAGGGGGAAAATAGCAAACTGGCATGCCGTCCCGGCGGCGGGGGCTGTCAGGCCCGGCGGAAGGGGCGGCAGGTACAGCGGCGTGTCCGTCCGGATATGCCGCAGGAAAATCGGGAACTGCCGGAGCCGGCGGCCGGCGACGACGCTCTGAATGCCGTGCAGAGATTCCGAGTTCCATTCGTAGGGTACAGTCAGGCTCTGGTCGTCTTCAATCACCGAAAGGATATAAGCGCGGTCGGCCTGATAATACCGCCCGATGTGTTCAAGCGCGGCGAGCAGCGACGTGTCGCGCGTGCCGGCGCGCAGCATGGCGGCCAGGCAGTCCAGGGCGGCGTCTTTTTCTTCGGCGGACAGCTCGCTGCCCAGCGGAAGCGGCCGGGGAACATCCTTGACCGCCGGCAGGGAATGCACGTCGGGCTGCTCAGGCAGCGAAGACCGGTCAGGGAACTCGACCGTATCGGTGCGGGCGTCGAGGCGGTGGCTGCAATCGTCAAGAAGACGGGACAAAATGGCGCTGTATGCGGCAAAATCCATATCCGCACAGGCGGCGCTGGTGATAAAGCGCAGCGAGTTCATCAGCGGCACGCCGGCCATGGACTGCCGGAGGAACAGAACCGCCTGGTTCAGCCGATCGCGCACCGAAGGCTGCGACGCGGGCTCGGGCATAAAGACAACGACAGTCCCATAGCTGTGCTGCCCGATGACACAGTCAGAGCCCAGGACGGCGCCGAACGCCGACGCCATGTCGGCGCGCAGCTGCCGCGCCTGATCGGGCGCGCTTTTTTCGATTTCTTCGAGCCCGGCCGCACAGATGACGGCGAGCGCCCGCGGCTGCGGCCCGCGTCCGGCGGACATGGTGCGGACGACGGCCTGCAGGGTCGCCAGATCGTAAAACCCGGTGGCAGGGTCGAACCCCGGGGGCTGATCGAGGCCGGCTTCGCAGCGGTGCAGGTGTTCGATGCTGTTGAAATAGGCGCTCATCCACACATCGCCGCCGGGGCCGCGGCTCAGGTTGATGTGCGTGGACAGCCATTGAATCCCGCCGCGCGGATCGATGCTGCGGAAACGCACCGTGATCCAGCGCCGGCCCTGTTCAAAGGCCTGAAGCAGAGAGCTGCGGTTAAACAGGTCGGCAAGCGCCTGCTCGTCTTCTTTGGCAAAAATCTGGGCGCGCAGAAGGAAAACCGTTTCGGAATAGTTTTTGAACCGGCTCATCCAGGTGCGGTTCCGCCCTTCAAGGTACAGGCTTTCCACCCGGTCGTCGGTCAGGTTGACGCTCAGGAACCCAAAAAGCCGGGGCAGCAAATCGCCTGAAATGGGGCAGGCCGGGACGGGCAGCGCGCTTTGCGGCGCGCCGGTCAGGTTTTCGCGGATGCCGATGGCCTCGGTCGGCCGCCCGTCTTCGCCATAAAGCATCTGATACGAGACCGCCGACCAGCCGAAGCAGCTCGTCCGGCGGTACTGCAAAACAAAATTGGCGCTGTCCTGCGCGCGGCCGGAAAGCAGGCCGTACGCAAATTTTTTAAATTGCGGGATAGAGTCGGGGTGTACGCGGCCGGCTTCGATATACCCGTCGGGGAAATCGCGGAACAGCCGGCTCTGCGGCTCGTTGCCGCTGTTTTCGGCGGGGTCGAGAATGTACATCATCCGGTTGGACAGATCGACGCTCCACAGCTGGCAGTCGCTCTGGCTGAGCAGCATCCGAAGCCATTCGCCGCGCTTGCGGGAATGGGCGCTTTGGCCGAACAGCTCTTCCGCGCTCTGGGTGATTTCGAGCAGGATCGGCGTGCCGCCGCCGGTCTGAAACAGGCGCGAAAGGCGGGCGCGGCAGCGGATCCAGCCGGCATCATTCCCGATGCGCACGGCACAGTCGACGGGCGAGGCGCTGACGGCGGCCTGGCGCGCCGCTTTTTCATATGCCGGCAGGTCGTGCGGATGCACGCACAGGCGCGGCGCGCCGTCGTTCTGTTCGCCGGCCGGCAGCAGGCGCGTAAAGCTCGGGCTGACATAAAACGGCTGAAGGTCCCTGCCGACTTTGAGCAGGCGGATCCCTTCGGAAATATTTTCTAAAAGGGTGGGCGCCGAAAGCATGCCCGAAGGCGAGAGGATGTGGTTTTCGATCCAGTTGGACAGCGTGTGGACGCTGACAGGGGATCTGTCTGAACAGTCCTGCAAGGCGCTCAGCGCCTCGTCGTTCAGATCTTCAAAGGTCATGTCGCGGCCCGGCGCCAAGCTGGCGCCGATACGGGGCTCAAGGCCCGCGCGCTGCAAAGCGGCGCACAGTTCGCCGGCTTTCTGCCGGATTCCCTGTTCGGTGAGCGGGCCGGCAGAAAAGGCCGTCAGACGGCCCGGGCCGCACCGCCCGACAACGTCGACGGCGCGGAACTGCCCGGCGAGTATGCCGGCGGCCCGCTGCAGCGCCGGTTCGCGGTCGGCAGCAGGATTGTCAGGGCAGAGATCAATCAGAAAAAGGGCGCAGAGATCTTCGTCGCGGGCCGAGGCAATGCGTCCGCGGATGTAGGCAGAGGCCTTTTCAGAGTCAGGCAGAGGGCGTTCCCGTTCGTGCGCAGCCTTGACCGACACCGGCGGAACAGACGCTCCGCCGGAGTGGTTTTTCTCTTTCATGCAGAGCACCCCTTTGACAAATCAGTAATGGGATTCAGCCGCAGACGGCCAAATGACCCTATTCCCTATCATTATACACCCATTCGATAAAAAATGATAGAAAAATCTGAGAGGATTTGCAAAAAATCTTCGCTGCGGAAAGAAAGACGGCGTGGAAACAAAAAATGTTTTTAAATTTATTATCAATAAATCCCTCTGAACGTTTGAATCTTGGCTCCGACGGGGCGCCCGCATGAAAACGCCGTGAAAGCCCTGCCGGTGCGGCAGGGCGGACGCAAAAAAGCGTCCTGCACTGCTGCGGGACGCTTTCTGCAAATGAAAATCACCAGATGCCAAGCATGTGCTGCATTCCCAGGCTGACGGCCGCGATGGCGGCCCAGCAGCACAGGCCCATGAAAATGGGCCTGCCGCCGGTGCGGATCAGCTTGACAATGTCGGTGTTCAGGCCGATGGCGGCCATGGCCATGATGATAAAAAATTTGGACAGTTCTTTAAACGGCTGGAAAACCGACACCGGCGCGCCGGCTGCGGTCGCCGCCGTGGTGATGACCGACGCCAGCACGAAAAAGAGAATGAAAAACGGGAAGACCTTTTTAAGTGAAAAGCCGCTTTGCCGGCTGCCGCCGGATTTTTTGGCGCGGGCCGTACGCCAGAAAGCAAGCGCCAGCGTGATGGGTATGATGGCCAGCGTGCGGGTCAGCTTGACGATGGTCGCCTGATCCAGCGTGTTGGCGCCGGGGTGCATTCCATCCCATGCCGCGGCGGTTGCCGTGACCGACGAGGTGTCGTTGACCGCAGTCCCGGCAAACAGGCCGAAGCCCTCGTTGGAAAGGACCAGCGCGCCGCCCAGGGTCGGGAAGACCAGGGCTGCGACGACGTTGAACAAAAAAATGACCGAGATGGACTGGGCGATTTCTTCATCATCCGCGCCGATGACCGGGGCGGTGGCGGCGATGGCCGAGCCGCCGCAGATCGAAGACCCGACCCCGATGAGCGTCGAAATATTGGCGGGCATTTTCATCAGCTTGTACAAAACAAACGAAACGATCAGCGACGTCGCAATGGTCGACACGATGATAGGCAGCGAGGAAGCGCCCACTTTGGCGATTTCGGACAGGTTGAGTCCGAACCCCAGCAGGATAACGGCGTACTGAAGCACCTTTTTGGACGTATAGGCAATACCCGCCTGCGTGCGGCCCTTTGTCCGGTAAAACAGGGAAATGACCATGCCCGCCAGAATGGCGAACACCGGCCCGCCCACGATGGGAAAGGCTTTCCCCAGCAGCCAGCAGGGAACGGCCAGCGCCAGGCACAGGGCCAGCCCGGGCCCCAGGTTCTTGATCGTTTTCATAGGCAGCGGCTCCTTCTTCAGTCGATGTTTCCACTATACTCCAAAATTTTCATCATGTAAAATTATCTTTCTTTATTTTTTGATAATTTTCGCTTATAATAGAAGAGAGGAGGCGCAGGCAATGCTGGATTTCCGTATAGAGACCTTTCTGGCCGTGTGCCAGACCATGAACTTTACCCGCGCGGCGGAACAGCTGCATATCACCCAGCCCGCGGTGTCGCAGCATATCCGCGCGCTGGAAGAGCAGTACGGGACCCGGCTGTTTCAGCACCGGGGCAAGCAGCTGCGCCTGACCGCGGGCGGCGAGCTTTTGCTGCGCACGGCTGCCACCATGCGGCATGACGCGCTGCGCCTGCGCGAGCTGATGCGGCAGGCAGACGTGCGGCGCACCCTGCGCTTCGGCGCCACGCTGACCATTGGGGAATACATCCTGCCCGGGCCGCTGCTGCGCCTTTTGCGGCAGGATCCTGAACTGCGCCTGCGGATGCTGATGGCCAACACCCGTGAGCTGCTTGGGCTGATCGATCGGGGCGAGCTGGATTTTGCCATTGTCGAAGGGGATTTTGACCACCGGGTGTACGACAGCCTGGTGTACTGCACGCAGCGGTATATTCCGGTGTGCGCCCCCGGGTATTCGTTTCCCCGCCCGATCCGGCATATCGAAGATCTGCTGGACGTTCGGCTGCTGGTTCGCGAGCCGGGGTCAGGGACCCGGAATGTGCTCGAACGTGCCTTGGAGGCCCGCGGCCTTGGCGTGGAAAGCTTTCGCCAGGTGACCGAGCTGGGCAGCCTGAACCTGATCAAAACCCTGGTCTGCGCCGGGGCGGGGATTTCGTTTTTCTACCGGCCGGTGGTACAGGCCGAGCTGGACGCCGGCGCGCTGCGGGAAATCCGCCTGGCAGGCGGCGGGATCCGGCACGATTTCGCCTTTTTGTGGCGGAGGGGCAGCGTTTTTGCTCCCCAGTACCGGGAAATTTTTTCGCTGCTGCGGCAGGGGGATTTTTTGCGTCAGACGGTTGACGAAGCGGCGGAAACCCTGCATAATGAAAATGGAAAACGCCGGAAAGCAGGGATTGCCGTGATTCAGGACATCGCCCCCCACCGTTATGATAACGCGTACCGCCCGCGCCCGCCCAGAAGCGGGGATCGGATCTTGTTCTATCAGGACGCCGGCACGCTGCTTAGCCGTGCCACCGGGCTCCCCTTTACCTGGGACGAGGCCGCGGCGCTGGCCGATCTGTCCGGCCTGCCCATGACCTATCTGTTCGCCGTCGACGACGTGGGCTTTCACTGGTGCCATGTGACGCCGTCAGCCGTGGCGCAGGCGGCGTCAGCCGCGTCAAACGGCGATTTCCGGCGCATGGAGCCGGGCTGGCTGGCTTTTGCCTGCATTACCGCAAGCCAGCTGCACGGCTGGTATCACGACCACCAGTTTTGCGGGCGCTGCGGCGCGCCCGCGCGCGAGGATGATGTTGAACGCGCCATGCGCTGCCCGTTTTGCGGGAACTTGGTTTACCCGACCATCGCGCCGGCAGTCATCGTGGCGGTGACTCACGGCGACCGCCTGCTCCTGACCAAGTACGCGCGCTCAATGAACGCGCGGAGCTACGCATTGATCGCCGGGTTTAACGAGATCGGCGAGCCGCTCGAGGACACCGTCCGCCGGGAAGTGATGGAAGAAGTCGGCCTGCCGGTCAAAAACATCCGGTTTTACAAAAGCCAGCCGTGGAGCTTTTCCGGCAGCCTGCTGGCCGGGTTTTACTGCGATCTGGATACAGACGACGAAACGGTCACTTTGCAGCGGGACGAGCTGGGCGAGGGAACCTGGTTCGACCGGGACAGCATCCCCGCGGGCGCGTCGACCATTTCGCTGACGCAGGAAATGATCGATCGCTTCCGGCAGGGACCGGTATAAAATCCGGCCTCCCGGGCCGTCCCGCGCGGTGCGCGGCCTGCCGCCGCTGGCGCGGCGCGTGCAAAAGGCTTCGCTTTTGCACGCCGGTATGGTATAACTCCCGCGGCTTCCCTCAAAGCTTCGCTTTGCGCCGCGGGGCTTGACGGCTCCCGGGCAGATCCGCGCGGTGCGCGGCCCTGCCGCCGCTGGCGCGGCGCGTGCAAAAGGCTTCGCTTTTGCACGCCGGTATGGTATAATACTACGGCCGGAGCGCTTTTTGGACGGAAACTGACCGCGCGCCGGCGAGCGCTTTTGAGCAGACAGGATGATAAGAGTTGCAGGACATCAATTATGCATTGGTAGAGGCCAAGCGTCCGCCGATGTATACGGCGATGAAATACTGGGGGAAAAAGCCCCACAATATCTGGGGCGCTTACATAGAAAACTACACGTCGGAAAACGACGTCGTCCTGGACCCGTTTTCGGGCAGCGCCGTTGCGGCGTTTGAGGCGGTGCGGTGCGGCAGAAAGGCGATTGCCTTTGACTTAAACCCCATGACGGCCTTTCTCATCGACGTCTATTCCACCCGCTTTGACCGCGATCGGTTTGCTGCCGCGGTGGGGAAAATCGCCGGGCGGGTGCGGGAGGATGCAGATTATCGGGAAATTTATCTGACGAAATGCGACGCCTGCGGCAGCGCGGCCGCCGTTATTCAGCACACCAAATGGGACGGCGGGAAGATTTACGAGGCGGGCATTGCCTGCCCCCGGTGCAAAAAGCGGTACCTTTCGGCCCCGAACCAACGCCTGGAAGCATGCGCCGCCAAAGCGCAGGACCTGCACATCCCGTATTGGTACCCCGCGGATCCCTTTTACGATTCCCCCAGTTTTTCGGAATCGTTTAAAAGAAACATTGGCGGCGACAGCTTTGACAGGATATGGACCAGAAGGAACCTGTTTGTGCTGTCGAAAATTTTTAACGAGATCCTGTCAGAGCAGGACCGCGACCTGAAATTGCAGCTTTTGTTCGGATTTGTCCAGACGGTCCATCTGTCGTCCAAAATGTGCGTCCCCCGGCGCGCCGGCGCAAACCGCGGCTTTTCGACGAGCTGGGGGCGCGCCGCCTACATCTGCTCCAAACGGCAGATGGAAATGAATCCCCTGCTGCTGTTTGAAAGCAGCTGTATCGGCAAGCAGTCGGTTGAAAGCGCGCTGAAAAGCGTGGCCAGCCACGTCGGAAAGGTGCCGAAGGCAAAGCGGGTGTCTGGCCCCGGCGATGCCGGTGCAATGGGCGGCTATGATATTTTATACGGCACGGTCGACGTCAGGGACATCGAAAGGTTTATTCCCCGCGGAACGATCCCCTTTATCATCACCGATCCGCCTTACGGCGGGCTCGTCCAGTACATCGACCTGAGCTGCATATGGCTCAACTGGCTGAAACGCTATGACCCTGTTTATACGCCGTCTGCGGACAGGGAAATCACCATCAAAAAGGGGATCAAAGGGGTCGAAGATTATTGCAGGGACTTTACCGATGGGCTCAGGAGCCTGTACAATGTCCTGAAGCCGGACGGGAAAATTGTCTTTACGTTTCACAATAAAGACCTGATGGTGTGGAATGCCTTTCTGCGGTCGGTCAGCCAGGCGGGATTCAGGATTGAAAAGGTGATTCACCAGCAAAACCGCCGTACAGGCGAGTCAAACGTAGCCAATCCCTACGGGACGTCTGCGAGCGATTTTTACATCCGGTGTTCAAAATCGGCCTATGTCGGGAAGATCCGGACGACGAAAGAGGCTTTTGAAAACTTTATCGTCGACCGCGCTGTCAGCATGATCCGGGCGCGGAACGAACCCACGCCCTATCAGATGCTGTTTAACGGGCTGTTGTCGGAGATTTCAAAAGCAGGGTTTGAACTGGAAAATTTTGATGACAATATCCGGCAGCTGCTGGAAAAGCACACCGGCGACGTTTTCGAGATAGAAAAGACCGACCGGAACTTTGGCGATCTCTGGTGGCTGAAAAATTACGACCCGGCGTCGAGCCCGGTCGTGCCGCTGGCCCAAAGGGTGGAACAGACCATTTGCGAGATGTTCCTGCAGCGGACGTCATACTCGCTGGACGACATCCTGGGGCAGATTTTTATCAAGTTTCCTGACGGCCTGACCCCGGACGTGCGGAACCTGGAAGAAATCATTCAAAAATACGCCGAAAAATCCGGGGGGAAATGGGTCAGAAAGGAAGGCGCACGGTGGAAGGAAAATACGACAGCCGCAACAACTTAAATGATTTGACAGGAAAAGAATGGCTGCTTTTGACAAAAAGCTTCTGGGTTTCTGAAAAATGTGCCGACGACAAAGCGGCCTTTGAACATCCCGCGCCGTTTTTGATTAAAGACATTGAAAAGCTGATCTCGTTTTTTACCAAAAAGGGGATGACAGTGCTCGACCCGTTTATGGGGTCGGGAACGACGGCGATCGCCGCGTATAACCTGGGAAGAAAAGGGGTTGGGATGGATCTGAGCGAAGCGTATAGGGAGCTTGCGCTCGGGCGCTTTGAAAAAAAAGGCATGGCCGAAAACGATTACCTGTACCTGATCGGGGATTCGACAAAGGATCTGGCCGGGCTGGGGCCGGCGGACTATATCGTCACCTCGCCGCCGTACCACAACATTTTGAAAAACACGTCTCAGGGAATCCGGAAAGACAACAGCCATAAAGGCTACCGGAGCGGTTCGAGAAAAGGCGTGGAATACTATTCGGATCTCCCCAACGACTTGGGAAACCAGAAGTCCTATGCCGATTTTTTGGCCCTGCTCGCCGTTGTCATGAAGTCCTGCTGCCGGATCCTGAAAGACCGGAAATACTGCACCGTTATCATGAGCGACTTTACCGTCGACAGGAAAGAAATCTGTGTCCAGGGCGACATCGTCCGGCTGATGGAAGAGTCGGGTTTTGATTTTGTCGGGACAACGGTTTTGCTGCAGGACAACAAGCCCCTGTATCCGTTTGGCTACCCCTATGCCTATAAAATT
Source organism: uncultured Clostridia bacterium (assembly GCA_944381055.1). Lineage (GTDB taxonomy): Bacteria > Bacillota > Clostridia > Oscillospirales > Butyricicoccaceae > Ventrousia. Next base: position 23,656 of record CALWJQ010000011.1, read on the forward strand.
AACCACATGCATCAGAACATGATGAGCTTCAGAAAGAAGGCGCAGGCATGACAGTGTTTGAAGAGTACTTTTCGGAATATATGGGAACCGGAGCGGGTTTTGAAAAATTCCATAATGAAGTCATCAACATGCCGCGCGATCAGTTTTCGGACACCGGGCTCGATAAAATCCGCACGCTGGCGGGCTACCTGCTTTTGACAGAAGGCAGGTTCGGCAGCTCGGGAGTGAACTATAAAACAACGATGGCCTGCATAGCCAGGCAGCTGCGGGACGGGCGTTACCCGGCGTACAGGGACGCCGGCCTGGAAGCGCGGTATTTTATCTATGACGATTTGACGTCCCATTACGAGGTCATGGGGCGCATGTTCCGGCACCTTATGTCGCTCTGCGCGTTTTTTGGGTTTGTCCAGAGCGTCAGCAAGCAAAAGAAGCGCTACAATTACGATAAATGCCGGGAGTATTACTTATCTGATAATGAAATCCTGATGCCCATTGCCCGAAACAACCTGATGATTCTCAACGCCAGGGACAACGACTTTATCAAATCCCTGCACGGGATTGTCATTACCGATGAGACGGACTACCGGCCGACCTATGCCGTCCTTCGGTACATCCACCAAATCAACCGCCCGGCGACAAAATTTGAACTGTCTGTTTTACTGGGCCGGATAGACGCCGTAAAAACCGAGGCTGCAATTTTGGAAAGGGCGCTGAAAATCGGCGGCGTGCTTCCGCGGGACGAAGAATCGCAAATCCCGTACTTTTTTGCCAATATGAACTGGAAAGATCCCGACGGCCGGCTGTTTTCGTATGCGGCGTCCCAGGAACCGTATTTTAAGTTCAACAATTACCTTTTGCTCATGGAAGCGTTCGAGCTTATCCGGTATGACACGGTGAACCGCACCTACCGGCTGACGGAATATGCGGAAAGCCTGCTGGCAGACGATGTTTCCTATCTGATTGCCGACCTGGAACGCCTGATCGAGCTGGTTGACGATTACGCGGCGGACAACAGCGCCCTGAACGACTTGATTTTGTACCAGCGCAATCCCGAGCTGCTGAGGCTGGCGCGGGAAGACGCCTCGTTTATCGAAAAAATGAATTGGCGCAGCCTGAACAACCCCGCGTATGACCGGACGGGCAAACGGAAGAGGAACCGGCTGATCGCAGAGCTGGCCAAAATACAGGCCGATTACAAATGCCAGTATGCGCAGCGCACGATTTTTAAAATGCCCAATGGAAAATATTATTGCGAGGCCCACCACATCCTTGAATTCAATACCGAAAACGGTCCGGACATCACAAACAATCTGGTGGTGCTGGGGCCGGAAGCCCATATGATCGTCCATCACGCCTGCAAAGAAGAAGCTGACGACGTCTTTATGCAGCTGCGGACCAACGGCGCGATCGGCGTCGAGAGGTTTAAAGAAATGATCACCGTCTACCATTGCCTAACCGCAGCGCAGGTCGAAGCGCTGAGCAATAAAAAGGTCATTACGAACGCCGGAAAAGCGGAGCTGCTGTCCCTGCTGTCATAGGCAGAGGGCAAAAATGGGCTGGCCGAGCGATTCATCCGCCAGGCAACGGTGTGCAAAGCTCAGGTGCCAGTCGGCGCTGCCGGCGCCGGATTCGGGACGACCCTGCGTCGTCCCCTGAGCAAAAGCAGGAAGCCGTCAGACTGCTCTTGAGCATCCGGCAAAACGGGTGATTTTTTGACCTGCATTTGACCTGCATGTGCTCAAAAAACGGGCTGTTTTTGCCCTGTTTTACCAAATACAGGGAAGTGCGAAAGAGTATGAAAAAGCCCTCGAACCGTTGCGGTTCAAGGGCTTTGGATGGTGATCCATCGGAGATTCGAACTCCGGACACCCTGCTTAAAAGGCAGGTGCTCTGCCGGCTGAGCTAATGGATCACGGCGATATAAAAAACCCTGCCAACAGGGCATGGTCACATGGCTGGGATGGCAGGATTTGAACCTACGAATGCCAGAGTCAAAGTCTGGTGCCTTACCGCTTGGCGACATCCCATCGTCAAAGAAAGGAAATGGGGTGGGTGATGGGAATCGAACCCACGACCCTCAGGACCACAATCTGATGCTCTAACCAACTGAGCTACACCCACCACATATAAACGATGAAACTGGCGTGCCTGGAGGGACTCGAACCCCCAACCTACTGCTTAGAAGGCAGTTGCTCTATCCTGCTGAGCTACAGGCACACATACGCTTCGCAGGCGCGGCCGCCGCACAGCCGCTGAAAACTTTTGCCGCGCCACACAGACCGATGTTTGGACTGGAGCGGGTGATGGGAATCGAACCCACGTTTTCAGCTTGGAAGGCTGACATTCTACCATTGAACTACACCCGCGCGTCGCGTGCCCGTGCTGCGTTTTGTCAGCTTTCCAATTCTAGCACGGAAGCAGAGGGTTTGTCAAGGGCTTTTCTGAAAATAACAGAAAAATCTGGGCGGGGAAGCTTTCCCCGCCCAGAGGGCGTACAGATAAAACTTATTCGGTCGGCATCTCGACATAGGTGTCCAGATCTTCCGGGAACTCGATGACGACGTCATCGCCCATCGCATTGACACTGACCTCGATTGAAATGACAAGCTCAATAGTTTGGCCTTCATTTGTCATTTCCATAGGAACTGTCATGGTCATACCATTCATGACATCGTTTTTAAATGATACCGTCATGGTGCTAGTATCGTTCACAGTCACATCTGGAAAATCTTGGGTCTGGTCTACCAATTCCATAGCCTGCTGTAAAAACATTGAAGTGGACAAATTAATATCCATGCTATAAATTGTTATGTCGTCAGACTGGGTCTTAGTTATGGACAAAAGCGAATTAAAAGGAAAGGACTCCGGGAGAACTGGTCCAATCATCATATCGGTTGTAAGCATATCTTCAACGTCAGCATAAGGGGCTTTAACCTTATTAGTGCCATCGTTGATATATGCAGTACCGTCCACAATATAGACGTCAACAGTTGGTGATTCATCCAAAATCGTGAAAACTGTGTTGCTAGACTGTTCAAAGCCATTGTTAGTTGGACGCAATTTTTCACGTCCCTCTTTCGCAATGGAAATATCAACACCTGCCATTGACATAGCCATTGCTGCATTTGTAGTCATATCAACACCAGTAGTCATAAATTGATTTTTCGTTTGTTCACTCAGCGCGCAGTACTCAGCGTACAGAGCGGCCTTGTCGGTCAGCTTCTGAGCGCCTTCGGCAGTGACGGCGCCCTCTTCGACCAGCTTTTCAACAAGCAGGGTCTCTTCGCCGTTCATCGGAGTGACTAGGGCGGCGTACGAAACAGCGGCGACCTCGTCGCGCAGGAACTCGCCGGAAGCCAGATAAGCATCCAGCAGGCCTTTTTCCGTGGCAAAGGTCAGCGCGTCGGCGTAAGTAAAATCGCCGGCCGCGTCGTCATAACCGAGCGCGCGCAGCACCAGCGTGCAGTACATCTGGCT
>CALWJQ010000012.1 GCA_944381055.1 uncultured Clostridia bacterium
GCCTGCAGCTGGGCCAGCTTGCTGCGGCGGATCTGCAGTATTTCCCGCAGCTCCTCAGCCGACTGCTCCTGCCCGGGGGCTCTTTCGGTTTCCTGATTCATTTCTCTCTTTCTCCCTACTTGGAAATTTCAATAATCTTGCACTCTAAATTGCCGGCCGGCGCCTCGATAACAGCGATTTCGCCCAAGCGCTTGCCAATGACGGCGCGGCCAAACGGCGACTCGTCAGAAATGCGGCCCTGTCCGGGGTTGGCTTCCTGCGAGCCGACGACCTGGTACTCTTCGACCGACCCGTCGTCGACAAACTGAACTTTAACGCGGCAGCCCGCCGAGACCTCCTGCGTCGAAATCTCGTCTTCGCTGATGACAATATAGTTGCTCAGGACGTTTTCCAGCTCGGCGATGCGGGAATACAGTTTGCCCTGTTCGTTTTTCGCTTCGTCGTATTCGCTGTTTTCCGACAGATCGCCGAACGAGCGCGCTTCTTTGATGAGCTCGGCGACTTCTTTTTCGCGGACGGTTTTGAGGTGTTCGAGCTCTTGGCGCAGCTCTTCGAGTCTTTCTTTGGTCAGTTTAAACTGCTTTTGCATAATATCCTCCCTGGCGCACACCGCGCCGGTTTTATATTAGTCCTTATTATATGAGGGCTTTTCCTCTCTGTCAAGGGCGCATTGCGGGTCAATTTGCAGAATCAGGTCGCTCGCTGTCAGCCCGCCGCACAGATACAGCGCCGCGACAAAGTCGCTTTTGTCGGCCAGCGGCGGCTTCTGTGCCAGCACGGACGGCGCGCAATCCAGCCCGAACCGGTATTCCGCCGCACAATCTGCCCCCATCGGATCTTCGGTCAGGTTGCACACAATGCCGTACGCATCGATTGGCTCGTCTGTCCTGTCGAATACGAGCGCCGCAGTGCAGGCGTCTTCCAAAGCCGGGTTTTCAGCAATGCCGTAATCCTCGTACAGCCTGCGGCGCAGCGGCGCAGACGGCGCCCGGCTGCAAATGCGCACACAGCGGACGCGGCGGGCCAGCGTCAGCGCGGCCGTCTGCACGTCCCGGCTGACGCGGTCGGCGATCAGTGTGACCCCGGCCAGCCCGGGCTCGATGCCTGCCGTCCGCAAAGCGAGCAGAACCGCCTCGGCCGCGCAGCACTGCAAAGCTGTCTTTTTGTCCACCGGGGCAATACACGCTTCGGCTGCCGCTTCACGCACCGAAGCAGGCACGACGGCGCGGTGCACGCCGCGCAGGCGCATCAGGTTCATACAGCGGCGCAGCCTGCGCCGCCGCAGGCGATCGCCCGCCTTTTCCGGCAGCGTAAGCGATACTGCGAGAAAAAGGGCCATACGGACCGAATCGGTCTCGCATCGGATGGCCGCACGCGGACACAGGCGCAGCTTCAGGCCTTCCCACAGGCTGCGGGGCTTTTTCCGTTCAATGGTCAGGACTCCAAACAACAACATCACCGCCGCTTCATGGTTCCGGGCATCTGCCCGGGTATACCCATGCTTATGCGCGGCGGCCGGATAACAGAACAGCCGCCCCACAGGACGGCTTACCATCCCATGGGGCGAGAGGCTGTGTTGCGCGCTTACTGCGCCGGCGGCGCGGCCGGCTCCGTCGTACTGTCAGCCGGCGCCGCTGCGCCCTCGGCCGGCGTGGTTGTCCCTTCAGCCGGCGCCGAAGGTTCCGCAGGATCGGCCGGTGCTTCGGCAGGCGGCGCCACAACGGCAATGGCCTGCTGCAGCTGCACATCCTGTTCAGGCGTCAGGCTGTAAAAGTTGTATAAATCTTCTTCCGGCATGATCACCTCTATGTCAGGCGTCACGCCGACACCCGCCAGGCTGACCCCCTTGGGCGTATAATAGCGGGCGATGGACAGATTGATGCTCGATCCGTCCTCCATCGTGATCAGCGTCTGGGCATACCCCTTCCCGCCCGTGGATTCCCCGACGACCGTAGCCGCGCCGTATTCCTGCAAAGCCGCGGCAAAAAACTCGGCCGCCGAAACGGAATAGGCGTTGGTCAAAACAGCCATGGGCATTTCAAGGCATTCGGCATCTGACGTATAGCTGCGCGTGCGGCCGTCCTTATAGCTCATGCTGATAATCGTTCCTTCGGGCAGCAGTTTATCGAGCATATTGCACATGACCTCGACGTAGCCGCCCATATTGAAGCGCACGTCAAAAATCAGCGACGTCGCGCCCTGGTCGAGCAGCTCCTGTAATTTTTGCTCGAACTCGAGGTCTACGTTGCTTTCAAACCCCGCGATGGAAATATATCCGACGCCGCCGTCCAAAAGCGCCGTCTCGATCTGCTCGTTATAGACTTCGGCGCGCGTGACGGTAAAGTCAAGCGCCTCGCCTTCGCGCAAAACGGTGAGGACGACGTCTGTCCCCGCTTCGCCGCGCACGGCGCCGACCATGTCGTCATAGGTGGCAAAATCCTGCACTGCTACGCCGTCAACGGCGGTCAGCACGTCAAAGGGCTGGATGCCGGCCGCTTCGGCCGGCCCCCCCTGCGTAACGGCCGTGATCTGGTATTCGGTGCCTTCGGCATACGAAATAGTGACCCCGACGCCGACATAGCTGTTCTGTTCTTCTTCCATCAGGGTCTGCGTCTGTTCGGCCGAGTAATACCCTGACCAACGGTCGCCCAGCGCGTCGATGTATCCGGCGACAGCGCCGTCAATCAGCGCCTGCTCGTCGTATTCGCCGACAAAGTACTCATCCACATAGTCGGCCGCCTCTTTGAGCTTCTGGTAACGGGACTCCAGCTGCTGCAAATTGCTCAGGCGCATACTGTAATATTCTGTGGACAGAAAAAACGTGATGTTAAACGTCGCTACGGCCGCCAGGAAAATCAGCATCAGGGCCGCGCCGACTCGAATGGTATGTTTCTTTTTCATGCACTGCTCCTCGACGGAAATCAGGAGCGCTGCCGCAGTTTGCGGCGGCGCTCCCCTTTTTTACTGCTTGGTGAACTGGGTCATGGGATCGATGGTACTGCCGTTTTTGATGATTTCAAAATGCAGGTGCGGCCCGGTCGAATAACCGGTCGAGCCCACATACCCGATGACATCTCCCTGGCTGACGACATCGCCTTTGCTGACCGCCCGCTTGCTCATATGGGCGTACAGAGTGGAAACGCCACCACCATGGTTAATAACAACATAATTACCATAAGCCGCGCTATAGGTCGATGTAATCACTGTGCCACCGTTGGCCGCAAAGATATTGACGCCTGATCCGACACGGATATCAACGCCGGTGTGCAGCTTGTACTTGCCGGTGATCGGATGGTTGCGCATACCATAGGGACATGTAATATAGGTGTAACTTGAAGGCAGCGGCCACAGGAAGGTGCCGCCCACATAAGTAGTGGTTGTGGCCAGCTCAGCCACCATGCGCTTGATTTCCGCATTGATGCTGTCTTCCTCAGCCTCAATTTCTTCAAAGGCCTCTTTAACCTCGTCCTCGGCCGTTTCAAGGTCTTTCATCCGCTGCGAACGGTTGTCACGCTCAATGTCGAGCTGCTGCTTGTTGGCTTCAAGCGAATTAAGCTGCTCGACCTGCTCAGCACGGCTGTCTTCCAGCTGTTGCTTGGTCTCGGCAATCTGCTCTGACAGAGCACGCAGCTCTTCAAACAGCTCCTGCTCATAGGTCGAGACCTGTGAGACAATCTCATAAAGCGACAAAAACTCGGCAAAATCCTCGGCAGACAGCAGAATGTTCAGATAACTGGCATTTCCGTTTTCCACCATGAAGCGGATGCGCGATTTCATTTTTTCATACTGTTCTTCCTGATCGGCCTGCGCCTGCTGAAGCGCGACTTCCTGCTCGGCAATCTGGTTGCCCAGCTCGGTGACCAGATGCTCCTGAAGCTCGATTTCAGCTTCAGCTGTCGCAATCTGCTCGTCCAGCTTGACGATCTGGGCCGACAGCGCCTTTTTGTCTGCTGACAGATCTTTCAGCTCGGCCTCGATCTCCTTCTTGCGCTCGCTTGTCTCTGACAGCTCCTGACGCAAGGCGTCCACTGCGCTCTGCGACGCCGCTCGGATGGGCAGCGCGCTGAAGACAACGCTCAAAAGCATCAGGGCTGCAAGCAGCCCTGCCAAAGTGCAGGCGCCGACACGCACCAGACGTCCGCGGCGATCACCATGCCTTACCGGCTTATGGGCCGGCTTTTGTGTTTTCTGCATTTGTCTGCTCATAGTCTCTCCTTTGCCTCAAACCTTCAAAAACCTGCGAATAGTCAGCACGCTGCCGCCAACACCCAGTCCCAGCCCGGCCAGGATCAACGTGATGAGCAGCGGCAGTGCGAACACACTGAACGGCGCCATGTCAAACATCGCAATGCCCTGCATCAGCCCGCTG
>CALWJQ010000013.1 GCA_944381055.1 uncultured Clostridia bacterium
AGCGTTGCCAAAACAACCGTCAATGCGAGCACTTTTTTCAAAGTTCTCATGGTTTTTCTCCTCCTGTTTTTGTAGTTGGACATTGTCCATTCTCCAAAAACCGAGTTCTTTCAGCCTTTCCCGCCCCTTTTTTGTCATTATTCGTCATTGCCTGGTCAAGATTCCCCTGCATATCCTGCCAGAAATACAAAAACACGGAAAGCCTCGCTTCCCGTGTTTTTATGCATAAATAGGAATATTTATTTTACTGTTCCGCTTCTAAAAATAAAAAGGCCGCCCACCAGGGCAGCCCATGGCTGCGGTGCAAGGATTTGAACCCTGACAAACTGATCCAGAGTCAGTCGTGCTACCATTACACAACACCGCAACGTGCTTTATTATTATATCCAGACTGAGACTGATTGTCAAGAGCTTTTTTACAAAAAACAGCAAAAAGGATTCTTTTCAATCGATTTAAAAGGTATTATAATAAAGTTAAACAATGCCAGACAGGAGGACAGGCCATGAAACTGATGGCACTTGACGGCAACAGCCTGATTAACCGCGCTTTTTACGGCGTCAAGCCGCTGAACGCGCCCGACGGTATGCCGACCAACGCCATATACGGCTTTTTAAATATTCTGCTGAAACTGTTGGAGGAAGAATCGCCCGACGCTTTGTGCGTTGCATTTGACATGAAAGGGCCGACCTTCCGGCACGAGCAGTTCGAAGGCTACAAGGCGCAGCGCAAGGGGATGCCCGACGAACTGGCAGTCCAGATGCCGGCGCTCAAGGAAGTGCTCGACGCCATGAATGTCGCACGGCGCGAATTGCAGGGGTGGGAAGCCGACGATCTGCTCGGCACCATGGCTGCGCAGGCAGATCAGCAGGGGTGGGAAACCGTTATTGTCACCGGCGACCGGGACAGCCTTCAGCTGATCACTGAGCATGTGCGCGTCAAGCTGGTATCGACGCGTATGGGCCAGACGACGACCCGCGAAATGACGCCTGAGAGCTTTTATGAAGAGTACGGCTTTGAGCCGCGCCGGCTCATCGATCTCAAAGCGCTGATGGGGGATGCGTCCGACAATATCCCCGGCGTGCCCGGAATCGGTGAAAAGACAGCGCTCGATCTGCTGCGCCGCGGCGAAACGCTGCAGCAAATTTACCAGAATATGGACGGCCTCGAACTCAAACAGGGGGTGCGCCGCAAGCTGACCGAAGGGCGCGGCATGGCTCTGCTGTCTTATGATTTGGCGACCATCCGCTGCGATGCGCCGTTGGATTTTAAACCGCAGGACGCGCTGCTGAAAAAGCCGGACGAGCCGCGCCTGTACCAATTGTTTGTACGGCTCGGGTTCCAGAAGCTCATTGATAAGATGGGGCTTTCGGCGCAGGGGGTGCAGAACGCCCGGCGGCCGGAGTGCCCGGCGGAGATGATTGCGGACGATGCGCAGGCCGATGCGCTACTTGAACGCCTGCGCGGCGGACAGCCCTGCGCCGTATTTGCCGCGCCCGGAACGGACGCTGCTGCCGTCGCCTGCAACGGACGGTGCTTTGTCGCACTGCGCGGCGTTCTGTCCGGGTATGACGGCTTTTTGAGCGCCCTTTTTGCGCCTGACATTGCCAAGACGGTACACGGCTGGAAGAATCTGTATGCCGGGCTGCTGCGTGAAGGTGTGGACGGGCAGGGAGTCGGGTTTGACACCGAACTGGCCGCTTATCTGCTCGATCCCAACGCCGGCAGTTATGCGCTCGAACGGCTGGCGCTGTCTGAACTGGGGTACGAGCTGCCGCCGGCGGCCGGGTTTTCGCCAGACGCGCTGTCGCCGCTCGGCGACCGGCAGGGCGCGGCCGACACGCTGGCCGCCTATGCGGCCGCCGTGCTGGCGCTGGCGGACCGGCAGCGCCCCCGTTTGCAGGAATGGGGCATGATGCCGCTGCTGCTGGACATCGAGCTGCCGCTTTCCCCCGTGCTGGCACGCATGGAACGCGAGGGCATGGCGCTTGACCGCACGCAGCTTGCAGACTTTGGGAAGACGCTGACCGCGCGCGTCGGCGAGCTTGAGCGGGAAATCCACGGTTACGCCGGCGAATCCTTTAATATCGGATCGACCAAACAGCTGGGGGCTGTTCTGTTTGAAAAGCTGGGGCTGAAAGTGATCAAAAAGACCAAAACCGGCTACTCGACCGATGCCGAAGTGCTGGAAAAACTGCGCGGCAGCCATCCCATCATCGGCTGCATTCTGGAATACCGCACCCTGACTAAGCTGACGAGCACTTATGTCGACGGGCTTTTAAAGGTCGTGGGGGAAGACGGCAGGGTGCACACGACCTTTCAGCAGACCGTGACCAACACCGGCCGGCTGAGCTCGGCCGATCCCAATTTGCAGAACATCCCGGTGCGCAGCGAGCTGGGCGGGCAGGTGCGCAAATGTTTTGTCCCGCGTGAAGGCTGGGTCTATGTAGATGCCGACTATTCACAGATCGAGCTGCGGATCCTGGCCCATGTCGCAAACGACGCCCATATGCTGGCCGCTTTTGAAAGCGGCGAAGACATCCATGCCGTCACGGCGTCGCAGGTTTTCGGCGTGCCGCTGAGCGGGGTGACCAGCCTGATGCGCCGACGGGCCAAGGCGGTCAACTTCGGCATTGTATACGGCATATCGGCGTTTTCGCTGGCCGATGATATCGGCGTCACCCGCGCCGAGGCGCAGCAGTATATCGACGCCTACCTGCAAAGCTATTCCGGCGTGCGCGGCTATATGGAAAACATCCGCAAAAAGGCGCATGAAGACGGCTATGTTTCAACGCTGTACGGCCGCCGCCGGCCGCTGCCCGAGCTGCGGTCGTCCAACTTCAACCTGCGATCGTTCGGCGAGCGCGTGGCGCTCAACATGCCTATCCAGGGGACGGCGGCCGATATTATGAAGATTGCCATGATCGCCGTCGACGCGCGCCTGCGGCGCGAGGGGCTGCGCGCCCGGCTGGTGCTGCAGGTACACGACGAACTGATGGTCGAAGCGCCGGCCGAAGAGCGCGAAGAAGTGCAGCGGATTCTGGAAGAGGAAATGGCCGGGGCAGCCAGCCTGCGCGTCCGGCTGCCGGCCGAGGCGACATGGGGGGACAACTGGTATGACGCCAAGCATTGAGGCGGCCGTCGTCCCGCTGCAGGAACGGCATGTCCGTGCGGTAGCGCGCATTGAACGCCGTGTGTTTTCCGACCCCTGGAGCGAATCGCTTGTGCGCGCCGAGCTGGACAACGCGCTGTCACGCTGGTTTGTTTTGGAAAGAGGAGAGGACGTTTTGGGCTATGTGGCCGTGATGAACATCGCAGGCGAAGTACACGTCACCAACGTCGCCGTCGCGCCGGAATACCGGCGGCGCGGGCTGGCGCGGCGGCTGCTTGGCCGCGCCGTGGAATATGCCCGTGCGGCCGGCGCGTTCTGCATGACGCTCGAGGTGCGCGAAACCAACGCCCCGGCCATTGCGCTGTACCGATCCTTCGGCTTTGTGCCTGTCGGCCTGCGGCCGCGCTATTACCACGACCCCGAAGAAAATGCGCTTTTAATGACGCTGCTTTTGAGCGAGGAGGACGCATGATCATACTGGCTATTGAAAGCTCGTGCGACGAGACGGCGGCCGCCGTCAGCCGTGACGGGCGTGAAATACTGTCCGACGTTGTTTATTCCCAGGCCGACATGCACGCGCTGTACGGCGGCGTCGTGCCCGAAATCGCTTCGCGGCAGCACGCGGAAAAGGTGTCGCTCGTCGCTGAAGAAGCGCTGCGCCGGGCCGGCGTCGGCCGGGCGGATCTGGACGCCGTGGCCGCAACCTGCGCGCCGGGGCTCATCGGCGCGCTGCTGGTGGGGGCCAACTTCGCCAAAGCGTGCGCGCTGGCGCTGGACGTGCCTTTTATTCCGGTGCATCATATCCGCGGCCACATCGCAGCCTGCTATGTCGCCGACCCTGCGCTCGAGCCGCCGTTTACGGCGCTCGTCGCTTCGGGCGGGCATACGGTAGTGATCGATGTACAGGATTATACGCATATGGAAGTGCTGGGCGCCTCGCGCGACGACGCGGCGGGCGAAGCTTTTGACAAAATCGCCCGCGTGCTGTCGCTGCCGTACCCCGGCGGCGCGGCTCTGGATCGGCTGGCGCAGGGCGGGGATCCGGACAAATACCGCCTGCCCCGCGCCGGCGTGCATGGCGCGCCCTTTGACTTCAGCTTTTCCGGGCTCAAAACGGCGGCTGTCAATCTGCTGCACAACGCGGCGCAGAAAGGGGAATGCGTTGACCGCGCGGCGCTGGCTGCCGGCGTCTGCCGGGCTGTCGCCGACAGCGTTGTCCCCCGCGTCGTCGAAGCCGCTCTGCACTGCGGACGCAGGACGGTGGCCGCCGCGGGCGGCGTGGCCGCCAATTCGGTCCTGCGCGCACAGCTCGAATGCGCGTGCCGGCAAAACGGCCTGTCGCTGTGCCTGCCGCCCCTGCGTCTGTGCGGCGATAACGGATCGATGATCGCGGCGCAGGCGTATTACGAATACCTGGCCGGCAACATCGGATCCAGCGCTCAGAACTGCTATGCCACCATGCCGGCCAGCGAGAACCTGTCCCGCTGGCTGTGACGGGGTTTTCCGGTTTTTTCCTACAACCATTTGTAAACAGGTCGTAAAATCACAGATTATGTAAACCAAAAGCCTGTAGAAAACTGTCCCTTTTTTTCGTTTGCGGCTTTGCCAGTTTTTATCAGATTTTTCGCAAAGCCCTGCGGCAGCAGCTTTGACGGGTTGTGGACAAACCTGTGGAAAATGTGGATAACTGTTAGTAGTTTTGGGACGATAAATTTTTTATGTCACTGCCGGCGGCCGCACAGGGCTTTTGGACAAAGCGTTTTTGGCGCCCGGACGGCGCTTTTTTGAAGAACCGGCAGGAAATTCGATGAATATTCATCAAAAGACCTTGCAAAAACGCCGCTTATTCTATAAAATAATATGCCGGGAGGGATCGCTATGGAAAAAAAGATCTCATCTGCGGTCATCCGCCGAATGCCGCGGTATTACAGACATTTGGATGAACTGCGGCTTGAGGGCGTCGAACGGATTTCGTCTGAGGTACTGGCAGGGAAGATGGGCCTGACCGCGTCGCAGGTGCGGCAGGATTTTAACTGTTTCGGCGGGTTTGGCCAGCAGGGGTATGGATATAACGTCAAAACGCTGCTCAAGTCCATTGCGGGCATTTTGCATATTGATAAGGGGCACACGGCGGTTCTGGTCGGCGTCGGCAATCTGGGCCGCGCCCTTTTGCGCAATTTCCATTTTGACGTCTGCGGCTTTACCGTCGTCGGGGCCTTTGACCCGTCGCCCGAGCAGATCGGCCGCACAATCGGGAACACGGTCGTCCGCCCGCTGGCTGAACTGGAAGGGTTTGTGCGCGGCAGCAGGCCTGATATTGCCATCCTGACGCTGCCGGGGCCGGCGGCGCGTGAGACGGCGGCGCAGCTGGTGGAATGGGGCGTGCGCGGGATCTGGAATTTTACCAACATCGACCTGCACCTGGAACTGAGCCAGATCCCGGTCGAAAACGTCCATTTTTCGGAAAGCCTGATGGTTCTTTCTTACAGGCTGTAAACAAGCGTCAGAAGTTTGCGAAAATTTAACCGGAAGGTTACTTTTCTTTTCCTTTTTATCGTGCTATAATGATAGAAGAAAGAAAAACAGGCGTCCCGCGCTTTTTGGGCGCCCGGCGCCCGCATAAAAGGAGGAAGCAGTATGAACCTTTCAACAAAAGGCATTCCCAAAAAGGGCCTGCCCGAGGGTTTTGTTTACATTGATGAACTGATCCCCGACTGCATCATCGACGCGAAATACGCCGGTACAGACAATTTCATGGGCCGTCCGGCCGAGGGCTATCGCCAGCCGCTGGTTGTGATGACGACCCAGGCGGCCGAAGGCTGTGTCAAAGCGGCCGAAATCCTGCGCAAACAGGGGTATATCATGAAGTTCTACGACGCTTTCCGTCCGCAGCGCGCGGTGGACGACTTTATCCGCTGGGGCGACGACGTCGAGGATCAGCGCCGCAAGCCGGTTCACTACCCCAACGTGGAAAAGGCCGCCATGTTCGACCTGGGCTATATCGCCCGCAAGTCGGGCCACAGCCGCGGCAGTTCGGTGGATCTGACCATCGTCGACATGAAGACCCATCAGGAACTGGACATGGCCAGCATTTTTGATTTTATGGACGTCCGTTCCCATCCGGGCGCGCCCGGCCTGACCCCGCAGCAGGAAAAGAACCGTCAGATCCTGGCCGACGCCATGTGTTCGTGCGGGTTTGTCCCCTACGAGTGTGAGTGGTGGCATTTCAACCTGGCTACCGAACCCTATCCGGACACCTATTTCGACTTCCCCATCGAGTAAAATTCCGGCGGGCCGGCTTTTTGCCGGCCCGCTTTTTCCAGGGCGCGTCCGTCGCGCCTTCCAAAGGCTGTCAATTCCAGCCTCTTTTTTTATTTGCTTTTTAGCGTGTAAACAGCTATAATTGAAATAAGACCCTGTACAAGCCTGCATCATATGGAGGTGCCTTATGAGATTCAAACGTCCGCTTACCCTTCTGCTGGTTCTGTGTCTTACGGTGACGGGGCTGGCGCTGCCTGCGGCAGCGGTCGAGTACACTGACACCAAGGGCCATTGGGCTGAAATCTATATCAACGATGTCAGCGAGCGCGGCATTTTTAACGGGTATGAAAACAACACCTTCCGCCCTTACAACAACCTGACGGCCGTTGAGGCGCTCGTTGTGAGCGGCCGCGTGTGCAATGTGTCGAGCTCGCACGCGACCTTTATTGAGGCGCGCTGGGAAGATACGCTCGATTCCATTCTGGGCACATCCTATTCGTGGGCACGCAAGGAACTGGCCGTCTGCCTGGAAACCGGCGTTTTGACGGTCGATGAGCTGCGTTCGCTGCAAATGTCTGCCGCGCTCGGCCGCGAAATGAAAAAAGAGGATCTGGCCATGTATTTCGTACGGGCCATGGGGCTGACCGAGCTGGCCGCCGGGCTGACCAATTACAGCCTGACGTACAGCGATACGTCGTCGATTACGCCTGCCCGCCGCCCCTATGTCTACATCCTCAGCCTGTACGGAATTGTCGAGGGCGACACGCAGAATAACTTTTCGCCCCAGCTCGCCGTCAACCGCGCCGTGGTCGCCACCATGCTGTCGCGCGTCGTCAACTTTATGGCAGAGCAGGGCATTGTCACCGAGCTGCCGGAATATACCACTTATGACTGGATGGCCGGTACAATAGCGTCGGTGACGGAGAGTAGCCGCGGCTCGTCGGTCGTGCGGCTGACAAGCGACGTGTCGGGTACGCAGACCGTTACGATCCCCGCAACGGCGCAGGTATACCGCTACAATATGCGGTCCGACGTGTCGGCCCTGCAAACCGGCCTTTACGCGCGCATTGCGCTGAATAACGCCGGCACAGTGTCTTCAGTCCGGCTGTTCGGCAGCCTTCAGACGCTGAACGGAGCGGTTACCGCTCTTGAACGGAACTCAATCACCGTCAACACGGGTACGGAGACGCGCACGCTGACCATTTCCCGTTTGACCGAGGTCTCGACGGGCCGTGAAGCGGGCGACCGCACCGTTATTGATCTGGACGGCGACTACACGACGGCGGCCTGCACGCTGGATGCGTCGGGCGCGCTGCTGTCGCTGCGGCTGAGCGGCGGAACCTATGCCCGCGAGGGGCTGATCGCCGGCGTTGATGTGACGACGAGCAAAACAACGCTGTCGGTCACCGGCTATGACGGCGTGACCCGCCGGTATGAAATCGGCAGCGATGCGGCCGTGATTGTCGACGGCGTGTCGCGGACGCTCAATTCGAGCTATAAGGGCGATTTTGCCTCTGTGCGGCTGTCGGGCGATACGGATGAGGTCATTTCGGTCGACGTTGATACGGACACCGATTATGTGCAGGGCGGCGTCCGCAGCGTCAACCTGAACCGCGACCCCGAGCAGATCAGCGTCACCGACCCTTCGACCCGCCGGTCGAGCACTTATAAGATGGCGTCGAGCGTTTCTGTCACCTATGAGGGAGAGGAGGCGGCGCTCAAGGATATCCGGACCAGCTGGTTCGTCACGATGCGCCGGGACAGCAAGGGCAACGTGGCCGAAATTATCGGGTACCCCGGATCGATTGTCACTGAAGGCGTTTTAACCGGCATCACTTACGGATCGACCATCGTGCTTGAAGTCACTGACGCAGCCGGCGCTGTGACGGCCTTTGACATTCCGGTCAGCGATCTGCCCGAGTTTGAGCGCGGCGGAGAAGACAGCTCGTTTGACAAGCTGCGCCTGGGCGACAGCGTACGCGTTACGGTGCGCTACAACGAGGTCACGCTTGTCGAGTCGGACGCGCAGGAGACCAACCTGAAGGGCACCATCACCCGCATTGTGCAGGAAAGCACGGGCAGCACCATCGAGGTGGCGCTTGAGGACGGAACGACGGCCAGCTATCTTGTGACCAACGCCGTGTCGGTTACGGCGGACGACCGCGCCGTCGCCATTTCGACCCTGCGGGTCGGGTACAAGCTGTCGCTGCTTGTCAGCGGCGATCAGCTGCTTGCCATCGAGGTTGACTCGTCGTCTTCGGCTGACCGGGTGTCGGGCACGGTGCTCTTTGTCAACCTGGACGAGGACACCATTCTGCTCCAAACCGGGGACAATTCGGTCATCACGGTCAGTGTGGACAGCGGCACGCAGATGGTTGCCGTGACCGGCGGCACCTTTACCCTTCGTTCGCTGTACAGCGACGCGGGCGAGGCGCAGATCGAAGTGTACGGGCAGTACAACGGCTTGACCTTTGACGCCGACGTCATCCTGCTGAAATAAAAAAATGCTTGTGCCCCATTCGGCTTTTTCCCCACCGCAAACGCTACGCTGGTTTGCGGCGGGGGCCCCTTTGATTTAATTGCTCCGGGTCGGCAGAGCCTCCCCTCCGCGTACGGCGGCACCGGCCGCCGTCCCACCTCCGGTGGGTCTCGGGGCGGCGCTGCGCTTGCCCCATTCGGCTCACTCCGTTCGAGCCGAATGGGGGTCCCGTTGATTCAATTGCTCCGGGTCGGCAGAGCCTCCCCTCCGCGTACGGCGGCACCGGCCGCCGTCCCACCTCCGGTGGGTCCCGGGGATGTTGCACGGATGCTTTGTTCCCCAGCGCAAACGCTGCGCTGGATTTTAGTAGGAAATATGAAAACGCCGCCGTCCCAATGGGACGGCGGCGTTCATTAGTGTGCTTTAATGAGTACAGACCCAGCGGGTCTCGGCACTGGTATCTGTGTAGCCAAACCCGCAAACATTGCAGATATAGGTATGGGTCACCGTACGTTCTTCTTCATAGTCCGTTGCAGTCCAGTCAACAGGGCATTGACGGAGGTTGCCGTTTTTATACCATTGCGTATAGGAACGGGACTCGTCAAATGTTCCTGCATGGCACATGGAACAATCAAATTCGCAGGAAACGATCTCCGGTATTTCGATTCCTGTGGCTTCTAAAAATTCTGTACGCTCTTCCTCGGTAAATACCGGCGGACCCTGGATGGCATCGGTGGCAAAAACCGCTGCACATGAGAGAATGACCAGCAGGGAAACGAGCAGAGCTGTGAACCTTTTCATGCGAGACCATCCTTTCATAATATAATTCTCCATTGCGATGAATTAACTTAATTATATAATATAATATTTGCGGATGTCAAGCCGTTGGCTGAAAAAGCATGTCTCTCAAAATAAAGCGGATTATTGTTATAAACCGGTGCGTCCCATAGGGTTCTGCGCTGTTCCCCAACGCAAACGGTTTGCTGGTTTGCGTTGGGGGCCCCTTTCATTTGATACTCGCTCGGCGAGATGAACTCGCCGTCCCGGCTTCGCCGGGTCCCAAGACGGCGCAGCCCACAGGGTCCTGCGTCATCCTCGCGAAGCGAGCTTGACGCCCCAGGCACCAATCTGAAGCTGGAAATTGATTCAACGGTACAGTCGCCGCGCGGCTCAAGGCGCTTGCCGCCGTCCGCGCGGCATTGGTTACATTTTGGGCGTTTTTTGGTACTTTTTGTCGCTCGTAACAAAAAGTACGACCTTCCCCCCCGCGCCGTCATGCACGGCCGCTACCGCGCATACAAATGGGACAGGCCAAAGACGGCATTAAATCTTTAAAAAATAGCAAAAAAGCAAAATAAATCAGGATATTTTTATCGAATACCCCAAAAATTTTCGGGATATTTCAAAAAAGCCAGCTTTTTTCAATATATTTTTCTTAAAAACCCCTAGCAATATGTCGAAGACTGGTGTATAATCATAACAGTTTATTGTCTATTTTTTGACAGCGCTTTTGGCAATAACAAAAGGAGGGTACTCATGGCAAAAAAGAAGACCGTCGTTCCTTTTAACGGCACAAAGGAACAAGAGGTGCAGCTCGCCGCCGTCATTGAAAAGTACAAAGATGTGCAGGGCGCGCTCATGCCGGTGCTGCAGGAAGCGCAGCAGATCTATGGCTATCTGCCCATTGAAGTGCAGATCATGATCGCCGAGGGCTTGGGCGTGTCTCTGTCCGAAGTGTATGGCGTTGTGACGTTTTACGCACAGTTCTCGCTCAACCCGAAGGGGCAGTATCCCATTTCTGTGTGCATGGGCACTGCCTGCTACGTCAAGGGCTCGCAGGCCATTTTGGACCGCATCCAGCGCAAGCTGGGCATTGAAGTCGGCGGCGTTACGCCGGACGGCCGGTTTTCGCTTGACGCGACGCGCTGCATCGGCGCGTGCGGCCTGGCCCCGGTGTTCACCATCGGCGACGACGTATACGGCAAGCTGACGCCGGAAGAGGCCGAGGCTGTGCTGGCCAAGTACGAATAAGATCCGATGAACGACCTGTCTCTTCACATCCTGGACGTGGCGCAGAATTCGCTGACTGCGGGCGCGGGCCGGGTCGAGCTGACGGTCTGCGACAGCGGGGATATACGCACCCTGACGATTGCGGACAACGGCTGCGGCATGGGCCCTGAGATGCTCGCGCGCGTCACGTCGCCCTTTGCAACCACCCGCAAGACGCGAAAAGTGGGGCTGGGGCTGCCCCTGCTGAAAATGTCGGCCGAACAGACGGGCGGCAGCCTGTCGGTCGAAAGCCGCGAGGGACAGGGGACGGCGGTGACGGCCACGTTTGTTCTGGCGAACATCGACTGCCCGCCGCTGGGAGACATGGGCGGCACCATGCAGCTGCTTGTGCAGCAAAGTCCCGGGGTGCGGTTCATCTACCGCCGTCAGACGGGAAAGGGAGAGTTTGTGCTGGACACCGACGAAATCCGGGCCGAGCTGGACGGCGTTCCGCTCGACCACCCCGAGGTCCTCGCGTTTATCCGGCAGTTTGTCAATGAGAATGAGAAGGAAATTGTGGAGGTGCACCAATAGATGAAATCACTCGCCGAACTGAAAGCGATTCGTGAGAAAGCAAAAGACAGCGTCATCATGCGCCATGAAAACCCGAACAACATCCGCGTCGTCGTCGGCATGGCAACCTGCGGCATTGCGGCCGGCGCCCGTCCTGTGCTGCAGGCTTTTTTGGAAGAAGTCCAGAAGCGCGGGCTGGACAACGTCATCGTCACCCAGACCGGCTGCATCGGCCTGTGCCGGCTTGAGCCTATTGTCGAGGTCTATGTGCCCGGCCAGGAAAAGGTGACCTACGTTAAAATGACCCCCGACAAGGTGGGGAAGGTCGTCGCCAATCACATCGTCAATGGGGCCGTCGTCGACGAGTACACCATTGGCAGCGCACAGTAAGGGAGGCTCGTTATGGAACTGTACAGAGCACACGTATTGATCTGCGGCGGCACGGGCTGCACGTCGTCGGGCAGCGCCAAGCTGATCGAGGCCATGGAACGCGAGCTGAAAAACAACGGCCTCGAACATGAAGTCAAGGTCGTCAAAACCGGCTGCTTCGGCCTGTGCGCCCTGGGTCCGGTCATGATCGTTTATCCCGAAGGCTGTTTTTACAGCCATATCACCGAAGAGGACATTCCCGAAATCGTGTCCGAGCACCTGGTCAAGGGCCGCATTGTCACCCGGCTTTTGTACCAGGAAACCGTCCACCCCGAAGACAACACCATCCGCAGCCTCAACCACACCAAGTTTTATGAAAAGCAGATGCGCGTCGCGCTGCGCAACTGCGGCGTCATCAACCCGGAAAACATCGAAGAATACATCGCCGTCGACGGCTACGAGGCGCTGGGCCGCGTTTTGACCCAGATGACGCCTGAAGAGACCATCGACGTCGTCTCGCGCTCCGGCCTGCGCGGCCGCGGCGGCGCGGGCTTCCCCACGGGCAAAAAATGGTCCTTTGCCGCGGCGTCCCCCGGCCCGGTCAAGTACGTCTGCTGCAACGCTGACGAAGGCGACCCGGGCGCGTTCATGGATCGTTCGGTGCTCGAAGGCGATCCCCATGCCGTTATCGAGGCCATGGCCATCGCCGGCTATGCCATCGGCGCGCACCAGGGTTATATCTATGTCCGCGCCGAATACCCCATTGCGATTCACCGCCTTGAAATCGCTATCAAGCAGGCGCGCGAGTACGGCTTTTTGGGCAAGAACATCTTTGACAGCGGCTTTGACTTTGACATCGAGCTGCGCTTCGGCGCCGGCGCCTTTGTCTGCGGCGAAGAGACGGCGCTCATGACTTCTATCGAAGGCCACCGCGGCGAGCCGCGCGTCCGCCCGCCCTTCCCGGCCGTCAAGGGTCTGTTCGGCAAGCCGACGGTGCTCAACAACGTCGAGACCTACGCCAACATCCCGCAGATCTTCGT
Organism: uncultured Clostridia bacterium; assembly: GCA_944381055.1. Classification (GTDB taxonomy): domain Bacteria; phylum Bacillota; class Clostridia; order Oscillospirales; family Butyricicoccaceae; genus Ventrousia. The sequence continues at coordinate 12,822 of CALWJQ010000013.1, forward strand.
CAAGGGCCCCGAGTGGTTTGCGTCCATCGGTACGGAAAAATCCCACGGCACCAAGGTCTTCGCGCTGGTCGGAAAAATCACCAACACCGGCCTGGTTGAAATTCCCATGGGTACGACGCTGCGCGAGATTATCGAGGATATCGGCGGCGGCATCCCCAACGGCAAAAAGTTCAAAGCGGCCCAGACCGGCGGCCCGTCGGGCGGCTGCATCCCGGCCAGCCTGATCGACACGCCGATTGACTATGACAACCTGATTGCCATCGGTTCGATGATGGGTTCGGGCGGCCTGATTGTCATGGACGAAGACACCTGCATGGTCGACATTGCCAAGTTCTTCCTCGAGTTCACCGTCGACGAAAGCTGCGGCAAGTGCACCGCCTGCCGCGTCGGCACCCGCCGCCTTTTGGAGATGCTGGAAAAGATCACATCCGGCAACGCCACGATGGACGATTTGGCCGAAATGGAAGAGCTGTGCTATTATATCAAGGAAAACTCGCTGTGCGGCCTGGGCCAGACGGCGCCCAACCCGGTTTTGTCCACGCTGCGCTACTTCCGCGACGAGTACGAGGCGCACATCAAGGAAAAACGCTGCCCCGCCGGCGTGTGCAAAAAGCTGATCGGCTATGAAATCATCGCCGACAACTGCAAGGGCTGTACGGCCTGCGCCCGCGTCTGCCCGGTCGGCGCCATTTCCGGCGAGGTCAAAAAGCCCCACTCCATCGACAAGACCAAGTGCATCAAGTGCGGCGCCTGCATTGAAAAGTGCAAGTTCAGCGCCATCGTCAAGAAGTAAGGCGGAAAGGAGACAAACCATGGATACCGTGAAACTGAAAATCAACGGCATCGAGGTCGAAGCCCCCCAGGGCTCTACCATTCTCGAGGCCGCCCGGCTGGCCCATATCGACATCCCCACCCTTTGCTATCTCAAAGACATCAACGCCATCGGCGCCTGCCGCGTCTGCGTCTGCGAGGTCAAGGGCGCGCGCTCCTATGCCGCCGCCTGCGTTTACCCGGTCACCGAGGGCATGGAGGTCTTTACCAACACCCCCAAAATCCGCGCGGCGCGCAAAAAGACCATTGAACTCATTTTGTCGACCCACCGCCGCGAGTGCCTGTCCTGCGTGCGTTCGGGCAACTGCGAACTGCAAAAGCTGGCGCAGGAATACGGCTGCGACGAACATCGCTATGAGACCACCATCAAGACCCCGGACATTGTCGACGTCAACGACGTTCTGATCCGCGACAACTCCAAGTGCGTGCTGTGCCGCCGCTGCGTCGCTGCATGCAAATACAACCAGGGCGTCGCCGTCATCGGCGCCAACGAGCGCGGGTACGAAACCCACATTGCCCCGGCGTTTGACATGCCGCTGGCCCAGGCCGCCTGTATTTCGTGCGGGCAGTGTATCACCGTCTGCCCGACCGGCGCCCTGCGCGAGCGCGACGACACCGACAAGGTGTGGAAGGCGCTGGGCGACCCGACCAAGCACGTCGTCGTCGGCACGGCCCCCTCGGTGCGCGCACAGATCGGCGAAGAGTTCGGTTACCCGATGGGCACCAACACCGAAGGCAAGATGACGGCCGCGCTGCGCCGCCTCGGCTTTGACGGCGTCTTTGACGTTGACACGGCGGCAGACTTCACCATTATGGAAGAAGGCACCGAGTTTATCAACCGCTTTACAAAAGGCGGCAAGCTGCCCCTCATCACGTCCTGCTCGCCCGGCTGGATTAAATACTGCGAGTTGTATTATCCCGAATTTATCGACAATCTGTCGACCTGTAAATCCCCGCAGCAGATGTTCGGCGCGCTGATGAAGACCTATTATGCCGAAAAGAAAGGCATTGATCCCAAAGATCTGGTCGTCGTCACCGTCATGCCGTGCACGGCAAAGAAGTTCGAGGTCAAGCGCCCTGAGATGGAAGTCGACGGCCTGCGTGACATCGACGTCACCATTACGACCCGCGAGTTCGCCCGCATGGTCCGCCAGGCCGGCATTATGTTCCAAAACCTGCCTGACGACGAAACCTTTGACCCCATGTTCGGCATCGCTTCTGGCGCGGCCCACATCTTCGGCGCCACGGGCGGCGTGATGGAAGCGGCCCTGCGCACGGTGGCCGAAGTCGTCACCGGCAAACCGCTGGAAAAGCTGGACTTTGACGATGTCCGCGGCACCAGCGGCGTCAAGGAAGCCGTGTACAAGGTGGGCGACCACACGGTGCGCGTCGCTGTTGCCAGCGGCACGGCCAACGCCAAAAAGGTGCTTGAAAGCGTCAAGTCGGGTGAAAAGCACTACGACTTTATCGAGATTATGGCCTGCCCGGGCGGCTGCGTCAACGGCGGCGGCCAGCCGCAGGTGCACGCCAGCATCCGCAACAACGTCGATGTGCGCGCCGAGCGCGCCAAGGCACTGTACAGCGAAGACGCCGGCATGACCCTGCGCAAGAGCCACGAAAACCCCATTGTCGCCGAGGTCTATGACAATTACCTGCACTGCAAGCCCGGCGAGGGCCGTGCGCACCACCTGCTGCACACCACCTATACCAAGCGCAGCAAATACCCTGTCAGCAAATAAATATCCGTTGTGCGCGGGGGCCCTGCGGGGCCCCCGCTTGTTTTACAGGAGGGCGTATGAGTATTCAAAGCAGCATTGTCTTTTTCCCGTGCAGCGACATCGAAGCGACCCACCGCTTTTACACCGAAGTCATGGGCCTGCGCCTGCATCAGTCGCAGTCGGGCGGCCTGGCGCGGATTTACGACACCGGCTACGGCTACTGGGGCTTTGTCGAGTATAAAGACGGCCGCACGGCGGCGCTCGACGGTATGACGCTGTCCCTCAACTGCGAAAGCTGCGCCGACGTCGACCGCCTGCACGCGCAGGCACTGTCGCGCGGGGCGCAGGAAATCGCGCCGCCGCAAAGACACGGGCGCTTTGCCGTTTATTCGTCGTTTATCCGCGACCCGGACGGAAGGCATGTCGAATTACAGTATATTTTGGAATAAAAATACTCCCGGTTTTCCGGGAGTATTTTTTATGGCTGATATGGAAAGTAAACTTGACATTTTGAAGGCCTTGTATTATGATGAAAATATGGAAAGCGAACTTTACATCGGAGGGGATGGCGTGAAGAACCGACTGGAAGCGCTGCGCAAGGCGCGCGGGATCCGGCAGGAAAAACTGGCCGAGGCGCTCGGCGTGTCGCGGCAGACCATCGGATCGCTGGAAAACGGGCGGTACAACCCGTCTATCCGGCTGGCATTTAAAATTGCACGGTATTTCGGCCTGTCCATTGAAGAGATTTTTATTGATGAGGAGGAGCAGAAATGAAAAAGAACGCAAAGATTGTCGGCGTTGTACTGGGCGCCGGGGCTGTGGTTGTAGGATTTGTGTTGCAGTTGACGACGGCGTCATACGGCAGCTTTCTGTGGGTGCTGTCCGCTGTCCTGATTGGGCTGGGGTGCGGAGCGTTTGGACACAGCCTGGGGGATTTGCTCAGCCAGAAGGCGCTGCAAAGCGACCCTGAACTGGCCCGGCGCATTGAGGTTGAGGCCGCTGACGAGCGCAATGTCGCCCTGTCCAATGCAGCCAAAGCAAAGGCTTTTGACCAGATGCTTTATATTTTTGGCGCGCTGATGCTGGCTTTTGTCCTGATGCAGATTGATCTGGCCGCCATTTTGCTGCTCGTTGCCGCCTATCTGTTTATTGTGGGGTGCAGCATTTACTACCGCAGCAAGTACGAAAAAGAAATGTAAAGCCGCCGGCCAGACAGGGGGAAGTGAAAATGCGCACGCAAAAAGTGGTCGTCGTACCATACGACCCGCAGTGGAAACGCGATTTTGAACAGATCAAACGAGAAATCACCGAGGCTGCCGGCCCCTTGCTCGCAGGGGTTGAGCATGTGGGGAGCACGGCGGTAGAAGGGCTTTCGGCCAAACCGATTATCGACATTGACGTCGTCATTAGGGACTGGGCGGTCTTTGACAGCGTCGTGTGCGCACTGGGGCGCATTGGGTATGTGCATGAAGGGAACCTTGGGATACCGGAAAGGGAAGCCTTTTGCTATGAGGGAAAAACGCACCTGCGGGCGCACCACCTGTATGTCTGCCCGCAGGATTCCCGGGAACTGGCACGGCACCTTGTATTCAGGGATTTCCTGCGCAGCTGTCCCGAAGCGGCCCGGCGGTACGGCAGTGCCAAAGAGGAAGCGGCCCGGCGGTTCCCCAACAGCATCGAAGGGTATATGGCCTGCAAGGCGCCGGTTATTGCCGAGCTGTACGCGCTGTGCGGGCTTCAGGACGGGAAATAAAAAAACGGTCCGGTTTTTGTCCGGACCGCTTTGCGTCTGTCGGGCTTTTACTGCGGGGCCAGGCCGGCGCGGCGCAGGGCGCCGACAACCGGCTTATACAGAATGAGGGTCAGAACGGCGTTGGCCGCGCCCTTGGCCAGGTTAAAGGGCAGGAAGAGCGGGACGAGCATGGACACGACGACGTCGCGCGGCACTTCCATATAACCCGGGGTGACAATATAGTTCCAAAGCAGCATGACGACCGTCATAAAGGCAACGCTGACGAGCAGACCGACAACAGCCGTGCGGCGGGTCTTGCTGCGTTTGTAAAGAATGGCGGCCGGCAGAACAAAGGCGGCGGTTGACAAAACGTTCATCAGCAGCCCGACAGGACCGGTGCCGCTGTATGTGATGAACTCTAAAAACGACGGGACGATAGCGAGCGCCAGCCCGGCAACGGGGCCGAAGATAAAAGCGCCGATGACGGCGACGGCGTCTTTGAGGTCAAAGGACAGAATACTCTGGACAGGCGGGATAAGCTGACAGACCAGCGTGACGATATAGCACACGGCGGCCAGCATACCTACGCAGGCGACATAGCGCGCACGTGTGTGGCGGGGACGGGAAAGGGAACTGCTCTGGTTCATGGAAAAGCCTCCAAAAATAAAGTACACCTGAAAGACATGTCTTTCAGGTGTTTCATATCAGGTTTGCACGGACGCACAGCGCCGCACGATATAAAAAAACACGCCTTCTTTCATCCAGACTATACTGTCGGTTTTGGAATCGCACCAAATCCTGCGCCGAAACGCTCACGGACTATACCGCCGATCGGGAATTGCACCCTGCCCTGAAGACATTGCTGTTCAGTTGTCGGCTTTATTATAGCCCTCTCTGCGCAAAAAGTCAAGAGCGGCTGCCGCATGTGCGCAGATGCGCCGTCCGGCAATAAAAGGCTCTGCCCGAACACCGGGCAGAGCCTTTTGACATTGTGGTTTTCAGCGCGCCAGCAGGTCGTCAAACCAGGCGGGGGCGGGCGCGCACACGCACACCGGCTCCCCCGTCAAAGGATGGGCCAGTGTCAGAGACTGCGCATGCAGGGCGAAGCCGGGGCGCGATACGTCTTCGGCGCCGTACAGAAAGTCCCCCGCCACCGGGCAGCCCAGGTGCGCCATGTGAACCCGGATCTGATGGGTCCGGCCGGTTTCAAGCCACAGCTCGGCCAGCGTGTGCGACGGACCGCGCCGCAGAACACGCCAGTGCGTGACAGCCGGACGGCCGCCGGGCGAAACCTCGCGACGGACGCCCGATCCGTGCGCGATGGGGGCGTCGACGACGCCCTCCTCGGACGGGAGCGCGCCGCACAGGACGGCGCGGTAAACCCGGCTCATGCCGCCGTTTTGCAGCTGTGCGGACAGCCGCTGCGCTGCAAAACGGTTTTTGGCCGCGCACAAAACGCCTGACGTGTACCGATCCAGCCGGCTGACCGGGCAGAATACGGCGAAAGGATCCTGCCGACGCAGGTAATCGGCTGCGGCGTCCGCCAGCGTGCCGTCTGAATGGCCGGCCGACGGGTGGACCGTCATGCCGGCAGGCTTGTCGATAATAAGCAGGCAGCCGTCTTCATACAAGACAGGCGGCATGGGCGGGACCGGGCCGGCGTGCAGCCTGGCAGGCGCGCCGGCCGAGGCGGAAACCGAGATGCGCTGCCCGAAGCGGACAACGGCATCCAGGCGGGCGGGAACCCCGTCGATCAGGATGCCGTCCGGCAGCCACTTGACCGCTTTGACCAGCGAGGCAGACAGGCCCATGCTGCCTCGCAGCACGGCGCGCAGCGCTTTGCCATCGTCGGGCGCGGCAGCCGTATACTCGACGCGGATCATTCAGCGCAGCGCGTGCAGATTGACCGCCAGGAACTCGAGCACCCGGCGCTGGTAATAGGGCATGTCGCGCAGCTGGTGGTGCCGGTTGGGAATGATGAGCATGTCAAAGTCCTTGTCCAGACGGATCAGTTCGTCGACGACGCGCAGGGTGTTGCCGGGGTGGACGTTGTCGTCCAGCTCGCCGTGGATGAGCAGCAGCTTGCCTTCAAGACGTTTGAGGCGCGGGGCAATGGACTGCGCCCACAGGGTTTTGGCGTCATAGCCGCCCATAAAGCGTTCTGCCCAGCCGGCATTGTACAGTTCCTGGTAATGGTTGCCGCCCGATGCAACGCCGACCTTGTACAGTTCGGGTGCGTCGACCATGCAGTGCAGGGTGGCGAAGCCGCCGCCGCTGTGTCCCCAGACGCCGACACGGCCGCGATCCATAAAGGGGTATTTATCGCACAGGCGGTTGATGACGGCGACGTGATCCTGCAGCCCGGCGCAGTCGCCCATGTTGCGGTAGCAGTACTGATGATAGGCGCGGCCCCGCATCGGGGTACCGCGGCCGTCGATGATGACGCACACGCACTCGAGCTGCGCCAGCGATGTGGCAAAGCCGGCGTTCAGGTAGTCGTAAAAGGTATTGGGCTGGTTATAGGTCTGGTTGCCGCCGTAATAATAGTCGACAATAGGGTATTTTTTGTCCGCGCGGAAATGCGCCGGCATGACGATAATGCCGGTCACGTCGGTTTCGCCGTCCGCCCCCTTTTCGGTAAAGAAAATGGGGTAGGTCATGCCCTGCCGCACGAGCTGGCGGTCGTCGCAGGCGCACAGCTGCACCGGCTGCGCGTCCGCGGGCGCGTCCAAACGCCACAGCGACGTCACCTGCGGCTCATCACAGGCAGATACCGTGTCGGTATAGCAGGAACCGTCGGGCGAAAAGTAAACGCAGTGATCCCCGCGTTCGCGCGAAAGCAGGATGGTTTCGCCGCTTTTCAGATCCGCGGCGTACAGGTACCGCTGGTACGGCCGGGTGTGCGGCTCGCGGCCGCAGGCGGTGAAGTACAGCTTTTCCCCTTCGGCGTCCAGGTGCAGCAGCTGGCAGACCGTAAACTCACCCTGCGTCAGCTGGCGGCACTGGCCGTCGGTTTCGGTGTCGTACTGATAGATGTGCATGAATCCGTCGCGCTCACTCAGCCAGAACAGGCTGTGCAGCTTTTCCGACAGCAAAAAGCAGGGGGGAAGGTGCTTGCGGTTGTCGGGGCGCGACCCCGCCGAACGCTGGAAGTCAAAGAACAAAAAGGAATCCGTTTCTTCGGTGAACAGCAGGCGTGTATTGCCCGTCGCCGGGTCGATCAGGTAAACTTCCACTTTTTTGTTGTCACGGCTCTTGCGCCAGCAGGCGGCCAGCCCGCTTTCGATCGACCAGCCGACCATGCCGGCCGTCGGCACCGAGACCGGGGTGTCGAGGGGCGGGCACTGCACCGGACGCACCGCACCGGTCACGGCGTCGCCGATGAACAGTGTGCAGGTGGGAATAGGCTCGCCGGGCAGGGCGTAGCGGTATTCGTGAAGAACCGGGCGCATCCCTTCGGGCGGGACGCTTTGCAGCAGGTACAGCGGCTGCACTTCGCGCTGATCCAGACGGTAAGTCAAAAAGCGGCTGCTGTCCGGCGCCCAGGCGACGCCGCACGGCTCGACGTGATCTTCAAGCTGGTGGCGTATGAAAAAATTGTCCGCTTCAATGCGGGTCGCGTAAGCGTTATAGGGCTTGCCGTCTTTGGTGATGCGTCCGGCAAGGCCGTTGAGCCGGTCATGCAGGTGCAGGTTGCCGCGGCGGATGGTGACGGCCCACCGGCGGTCGGGGCTGTACGCCGGCGCTTCGGGCAGCTCTTTGCGCACCCGCTGCAGGCGGACGTCGTCGAACTGGTATTCGTCACCGCCGGACAGCAGGAACCGGACCGCGCCGTTTTCGTCCACGCTGAGCGGCTCGATGTCAGGCAGTTCGCCGTCTTCGCAGTTAATGCCGATCCGGCGCAGGCGCACCTGCAATTTGCGGTGATCAAACAGTTCTTTCTGCACGCCGGTTTTGCAGTCGACCAGCATGTACTGGCTGTACTTATTTTTTTTAACCCACCGGTCTTTTTTGAAAACCAGCTTGTCCCCCGGCAGGAACCACGGGGTGAACCGCCCGTTGAGCAGCTCTTTTTCGGCGTTCTGCGGCAGCATGGCAAAGGCTGCCTGCCAGTGCTTTTCTGTCAGCTTCATGTCGCTCCTCCTTGTCTTACAGCATGGGGCGTCGGCCGCGGCAATTACCCAAACCGATCAGGCCGCTGCCGTCAATGCCGCCGGCGACGGTGTTGCGCGCAGCAGCATTGCACGGCTGCCGGTCGCTGATTCGGCACAATCATTCGGTAATATTTTCATGGTAGCACAGTAAAAGGCTTCCGTCAAGCGCCAGGCGGCATCTTGGCGGGCAGCGGAGGAAGGTTTAAAAGGACGAAAATATTATTTTAAAATTTTATTAGGATGATTTTTCCGGCTCCGCCGCCGGGCAGTTGGGAGCCGGTGTCCCGGGAGCGGTCGTTCGAAAGGGAAGCCGCTTGCCCGGCGCACAGGCGGCAGACGGGGCAGGCAGATTTTTCTCTGCGTGCCGTCCGGCCTTGTCAAGAGCGGGCAAATGCGGTATACTTATCTTATCTGTCGATTTTTGCCGTAAAACTGAGAGGTGCCCCTTGCGCAAAATGACCCTGCTTTGCTGCCTGATTTTAGGCGGCTGCGCCGTTTTGTGGACGGCGCTTGCGGCCGGTACGGCCGCCGATCCGCTGATCACCGTGTCGTACGCCCGGCAGATCTATAATGCCGCAGTCGAGCGCAGCGCGGAATTGCGCGCTGACGCGCTGGTCAGCCAGAAAACCGAAGAACTGCAAAGCGCCCTTGAGGCGGCGGTTGCCGACCGCGTCGCGCAGCGCGTGGCGGATTCTGTGGCGCAGTCGGTGCGTCAGAATGCAGAGCTGTCTGCCGGGCGTTCATGGACCGAGCTGACGCTCGCGCAGGGCGATGTCGTGACCGGCCCTGCCGGTGCGGGGATCATGCTGACCTCTGGCAGCGCCGCGACGACGGGAACGGCCGAACTGATCGACATCACCAACGGGCGGACGCTGGCGATTGGGGTTGTCGCTTCGCCCAGCACATATTATATGGTACCGGTTGATCAGGGCGCCGGGCTGCGCGTCACAAGTGCGGCGGCGACTGTGCGCGTCCGCGACGGCGCGGCAGCCGCGCGCGCACAGGCCGCACTGTATGAAGATGAAGCCGATCGGCTGAACGCCGTCGGGCTGTTCCGCGGCAGCAATTACGGGTACGAACTGACCCGCCGCCCAACCCGCCAGGAATCGCTCATTATGCTGATCCGGCTTTTGGGCGAAGAGCAGGCGGCGCTGGCGTATACCGGGCAGTCGACCTTTACCGACCTGACTGGCTGGCCCGACGGTATCAGGTATGTGGCCTACGGCCAGCACATGGGCTATACCAACGGCATGACGGCCACCGAGTTTTCGCAGCAGACGCCGGCGGACGCCAACATGTACTGCACCTATGTTTTGCGCGCTCTGGGCTATAACGATGCGCGCGGCGATTTCAGCTACCGCCAGGCGGCGCAGAAAGCTATCGAGGTCGGCCTGCTGACGGACGCGCAGTATGCGCAGCTGCAAACCACGGGACTTTTGCGCGACCATATGGCGCTCATTTCGTACAACGCACTGTGGGCCCGCTGCAGCGGTTCGGTTCAGACGCTGGGCGAACGCCTGGTCGAGCGCGGTGTCGTGACCCAGGCGCAGCTGGACAGCATCCGCAGATAAACGCCTGCTGTCACAAGTTGCATCCCCCGGAATACTATGGGAATGAGAAATCTTTTAGGAGGTACCATTCTTATGGGTATGGGATGCAACTGCAACAACAGAGGCGGCTTGTTTGAAGGTTACGAGGCGTTCTGGATCATTGTCGTCATTGCCATTGTCATTATCTGGGTCCACTATATGTGTGCCGGCAATAATAACTGCTGCCGCGGTTATGACGACTGCTGCTGCACCAACAACTGCAACAGCTGCTGCTGAGTTCCTTTGTACATCCGCACCAAAAAGGGCCCGCGCCGGGTGGCGCGGGCCCTTGCTCATGAAGCTGTTACTGCTTGGCGTAACGTTTTTTGGCCAGGGAATAAACGGGCAGGCCGATCAGCGTGACGACGATGCTGCCGATGGACAGCAGGGTGTTGCTCCAGCCCGACAGGAAGAGCTGGCTGATGATGACGTACACGCCGCTGACAATGGCCAGGATGGGAACCACCGGGTAAAGCGGCACTTTGTACTTGCGATCCAGCTCAGGGTGGGTTTTGCGCAGGCGGATGACACAGACAAAGGTCAGGGTGTAGAAAATCCAGCACGAGAAGACGGCCAAGTTGGTCAGCATGTCAAACTGGCCGCTGATCGAGAAAATGCAGGCCAGGGCGCCGACCAGAATCACCGAGTTCGACGGGACGCTGTTGGCGTTGAGGCGGCTGAGCGCCGGGCTGGCGGGCATGGTGTTGTCCTTGCCCAGCTGATAGGCCACGCGCGAACCGGACATCAAAAAGCCGTTGGCCGCGCCGATGACCGAAATGATGATGCCTGCCTTGATCAGCAGCCCGCCGGTCGGCCCGAAGATCTGCATGGCGACGGCCGAAGCGGGCGATTCGAGGTTCATCATTTCGTCCGCCGGCAGCACCCACAGGTACGCCATATTGATGATAAAATAGACCGCCATGATGATGGACACGCCGCCGACAATGGCGCGCGGCAGGTCGCGGCCGGGGTTTTTCATTTCACCGGCAATGGCGCCGACGTTGGTCCAGCCTTCAAAGGCGAACAGCACGGCGAGCAGCGTCGAGCCAAGGACGGCCGGGGCGCTCTTGCCTTCGGCGACCAGCGGGGTGAAGATGGCGTTGTCGCCGCTGCCCAGCACAAAGCCGAAAATCATCAGCACAACGAGCGGGATGAGTTTGCAGACGGTTGAGACAACCTGTATGCGCCCTGTCGTTTTATTGCCAAGCGTATTGAGCGCCACCATGATGATGATGACCGCCATGGCGATAGGGAGTTCAAACTGCGCGCCGACATATTCGCTCAGTTCTTCGCCGACCTTGACGCCGTAGCCGGCCAAAAAAGCGGGGTAAAAAATGACGACCTGCATCCAGCCGGCCAAAAACCCGACCTTTTCGCCGAATACGTCGCCCAGGTAGGCGACCATGCCGCCTGTTTTGGGGATGAGCACCGCGACCTCGGCAAAGGTCAGCGCGGCAAAAATACTGGCCAGACCGCCGATGATCCATGCCAGCATGCCCATGCCGGGCGCGCCGCCGGTCGCCTGGTAGATGGCGTAGGGCTTAAAGAAAACGCCCGCGCCAATGACGCAGCCCACGACGACCGAGGTAGCCGAAAGCGCGCCGAGCTCTTTTTTCAGGTTTCGCTTTTCTGTCATTGCTTCCCTCTCCTTAATCTGATTCGCCGGGAAAAGATTTACTGACTTCAGTTTATCACATCGTTATAATTTTGTCAACCATCCCTAACAGACTTATTTTTTTTGGATTTCAATAAAAAATACCGGCCGGGCAGGGTGTGTTCTGCCAAAGAGGATCCGTGCTTTTTCAAAGGGGCTCCAAAGAATATAAAAAGCCGGCCGCCCCGGCGCGGCCGGAGGCGGCTGGCTTTTCAGCCCGTCTATTCTTTTGAACCGGCAAGGATGTCGGCCGCTGCCGCGCCCCAGTCGCGGTACAGCAGGAAAACGGCAAAATACCCCTGCGCCGCGGCGGCCCGGATTTTCTGCGCCGCTGTCGAAGGGTCGTCGTACAGCAGAAAATGCACCTGCCCGCCGCCGTCCTGGTACGTAAAGTATTTGGCGCACAGTTCAGCGGAAAAATAGCTTTGGGGGCGGCGCTGCCCGAGCAGCTCGCGGAACTCGCCGGCCGACAGCGCCCGCCCTTCGGCGGTATAGGACGGCATGGAAAAATCGGAACACACGCGCACCAGTTCGAGGCACAGCCGTTCGGGCGGAAACCGCACGGTGTAGCGGCGCAGCATGTCGGAAAAGGATCCGCCGCTGATGTCCGACGGCACAATGACCTTGCCGTGTTCGCTGGCCTGCGACAGCCCGAGCGGGACAAAGTGGACGATCCGCCGGGCGGCCAGCAGCGGCGAGACGCGCCGGACGGTTTCGAGCGCGCCCGCGCTCCCCTGAAAATCGAGCAGGACCCCGCCATAGCTGCGGCGGACGCATTCGCCGGCAATGTCGCGCGCAAGACGCGCGGGATCGACGTGTTCCCAGCAGGTTCCGCCGTCGTCAAAAACGCCCATCACCCCGCCGCGCGCCGATGCCGGCAGCCCCTGGCGCTGCAAGGCGCCGCCTTCGCCGAGCCGGTAAAACAGATAGCACGACGGCATGTGAAGCGCGGCGGCGTGCTTCTGATCCTCGGCCGTCGTGACAAGGAAGCTCCTGATGCTGTCCCCCACGTATAAACTCCCCCCTTGTGTTTCCTCGGGCAGATGTGATAAGATATGGGCAGAAAAGAACGCTGTCCTGAATGCGCCCGGTCGGCTTGGCCGTGCGGGCGGCAAAAACAGATGTTTTTTGCCTTGGAATATGGTATAATAAACAGCTGGAGGGCGCGCGGCAAAAGGCGGGCGATCCGTCCATCCATCTCTATGCCGCGGCGGCCGGATTTATTCTGTATGAGGGGTGCCTATGATCCTGCTTCATCCGCACCGCGTGTTTCAAACGCCCCTTGACGTGACGGCGGAAACGCTGAGACAGATGGGGGTGCGCGCGCTGCTGCTCGACATTGACGGCACGCTGGCCGAAAAACACGCGCCCGAGCCGCCGCCCGGCATTGTCGCCTGGGCAGAGCAGCTGCGCAGGGACGGCATCAGGCTGTTCGTTTTATCCAACAACCGCCGCCCGCAGCGCGTCCGGCACTTCGGCGAAAAACTGGGATGCGGCTTTATTCACCGGGCCCGCAAACCGCGGAAAAAGGGGTTTGCCAGGGCGCTGGCCGCGCTTGGCTGCGCGCCGGAACAGGCCGCGCTGCTGGGGGATCAGATCTTTACCGACGTGCTGGGGGCGCGGCGCAGCGGGCTGTACGCCCTGCGTGTGGAGTCGGTGGACACCCATTTGTGGTATTTCGGCCTGCGGCGTTTTTTTGAAAAGCCTTTTTTACAGCCAAAGGAGTAAATCATGACGGCACTTTTCGGCCCGGCGGGCAACAGCGAAAGCTTTTCGGCCCAATATAAATCCAGCCTGGACGCGCCGCGTTACCTGCGCGGCATGGGCCTGGATCTGTACGAATACCAGTGCGGGCGCGGCGTCAATATTGGCGAAGAGACGGCCCGCGCGCTGGGCGAGCGCGCCCGGGAGCACAATATTGCGCTTTCAGTCCATTCTCCGTACTTCATCAATTTGTCCAGCCCGGAACCCGAGCGGCGGCAGAAAAACATCGGGTATATCCTGAGCTCGTGCCGCGCGGCGCGGCAGATGGGCGCCGGGCGCGTTGTCGTGCACTGCGGCGGCCTGACCGGCCAGACGCGCGGGCAGGCGCTCGTCAACACGATAAGCGGACTGCGCCAGGCGCTGGACGCCATGGACGCCGAAGGCGTCGGGGACGTGCGGCTGTGCATCGAAACCATGGGGAAAATCAACGTACTGGGCGATCTGGACGAGGTCATCCGCATCTGCCAAAGCGACGACCGCCTGCTCCCGTGCGTCGATTTTGGGCACTTGAACGCCCGCACCATGGGCGGGATGTCGACGCGTGCGCAGCTGTCCGGGGCGCTGGACGCGCTGCACAGCGGCCTGGGAGCCGAACGGGCGCGCGTGTTCCACGCGCATTTCAGCAAAATCGAGTATGGCAAGGGCGGCGAGGTCCGCCACCTGACCTTTGCCGACAGCGAGTACGGCCCTGAGTTCGAGCCGCTCGCCCGGCTGATTGCCGAGCGGGATCTCGCGCCCCATATCATCTGTGAGTCGGCCGGCACCCAGGCCGAAGACGCACAGGCCATGAAATCTTTGTATCTCAGCGTTATGCAAAACGACTGATAACTGTTTAAGGAGGAATATGACCATGACAAGATTGGAAAAGATCTCCGCAATGCTGCGCGAGCGCCAGCTGGACGCCGTCGTTGTGACGGGGGGAGACAACCTGGTTTATGCCACTGCCATGCCGGGCCTTGAAGGCGCCGCCGTCGTCGCCGCCGACGGCGAAGGCTGGCTGTTCACCGATTCCCGTTACATCGAAGACGCAACCAACCGCGTCGCGCCGATGGGCTGGCATGTTGTGATGCCCGAAGTCGGCCGCCCTTACACCGCGTGCGTGGAACAGGTCGTGCGCGACAAGGGGGTGAAGTCCCTGGCCTTTGAAGACCTTAAGATGACGTACGCCGAATACCAGAAATACCTGGCCGCCGTGTCGTGCAGCCTGGTCCCGGTCGGCAATGCTTTTGAGCTGCTGCGCGAAGTCAAAGAGCAGGAAGAAGTCGACTGCATTGAAAAGGCGCAGCGCATTGCCGAAAAGGCCCTGGACGAGCTGTACGGGCTCATCAAGCCGGGCGTCACCGAAATGGAAATGGCCGGCGAGCTTGAATACCGGATGCGCAAGCACGGCTCGGGCGGCGTTTCGTTCTCGACCATTTTTGTGTCCGGGCCCAAGAGCGCGCTGCCGCACGGCGTGCCCGGCGACCGCGTCGTGCAGAAGGGCGACTTTATCGTCATCGACTTCGGCGCCACGTACAACGGCTATGGTTCGGACATGACGCGCACCGTCGCGGTCGGCGAGGCGACCGACGAGATGCGCAAGGTGTACGCTACGGTGCTCGAAGCGCAGAAGCGCGGCATCGAGGCCTTTGAGGTCGGTGCGGTGGGCAAAGACGTCCACAATGCGGCGGCCGCCGTCATCGAAAAAGCCGGCTACGGCCAATACTTCGGCCATGGGCTGGGCCACAGCCTGGGCCTGCTCATTCATGAAAACCCCCGCGCTTCGCGCATGAGCGAAGACAAGTTCAAGGTGGGCAACATCATTACCATGGAACCCGGCATTTATCTGCCCGGCCGTTTCGGCGTGCGCATCGAAGATATGCTTTACCTCAGCCCCAGCGGCAAGGTCAATCTGACCAAAATGCCCAAAGAGTTGCTTATTCTGTGATTTCTCTTGCAAAATGCCTGTATTTGCGGTAAAATATCTGTGCTAAACTAATTTGGAGGTCATCCTTTATGGTAACCGCAGGAGATTTTAGAAACGGTGTAACCTTTGAAATGGACGGTCAGGTCATGCAGATCGTCGAGTTCCAGCACGTCAAGCCCGGCAAGGGCGCGGCCTTTGTCCGCACCAAGCTGAAAAACGTCATCACGGGCGCCGTCACCGAGCGCACCTTTAACCCCACGGACAAGTTTGAAAACGCCTATGTCGAGCGCCGCGAGATGCAGTATCTGTACAACGACGGCGAGCTGTATTATTTCATGGATACCGAGACGTATGAACAGCTGCCGCTCAACGCCGACAAGCTGGGCGACGCTTTCCGGTTTGTCAAAGAAAATATGATTGTCAAGGTTCTGTCCTATAAGGGCAATGTGTTCGGCCTTGAACCCCCGCTGTTCGTCGATCTTGAAGTCACCGAGACCGAGCCGGGCGTGCGCGGCGACACGGCGACCAACGTCACCAAGCCGGCCACGGTGGAAACCGGCGCCGAAGTCCGCGTGCCCCTGTTTATCAACGTCGGCGAGAAGATCCGTATTGACACCCGTACGGGCGAGTATCTGGAGCGCTCCAAAGAATAAGGAGGAATTGCGCATGACTGTGACTGAAAAGACCGCTTATCTCAAGGGACTGCTCGAAGGCATGAAGATCGACGACGGCACCGATCAGGGCAAGCTGCTGGCCGCTATTGTCGATACCCTCAACGACGTTGCGCTGGCTGTTTCCGACCTTGAGTCCGACGCCGCCGAGACGGCGGAGAACGTCGAGATGCTGGAAGACGCTATCGACGACATCGACGAAGAGCTCGAGGAAATGGAAGAGACCATCGACGACATCTGCGAAGTCCTCGAGGACTGCTGCGACTGTGACTGCGACGACGAGGACGACGATGAGTGCGGCTGTGACGAGACATTTTACCAGCTGGCCTGCCCGACCTGCGGCGAAGAGATCTGCGTCGATGAAGACGTCCTTGAAAAAGGCGGCATGAAGTGCCCGGCCTGCGGCGAAGAGCTGGAGTTTGATCTCAGCCAGCTCGACGGCGAAGACGAGGATGGCTGTGGCTGCGAACACTGCAAATAAAACCCATATAAAAAGCCCGCCGCAGGCGGGCTTTTTCCTTGCAATGGCTACGGGAGGTGGCGGAATGTCAGAGGCCGTGCGGGGGCGGTTCGCCCCGTCGCCCAGCGGGCGGATGCATTTGGGCAACGTTTTCTGCGCGCTGGCGGCGTGGCTGTCCTGCCGCGCGCAGGGCGGCACAATGCTGCTGCGGATCGAAGACCTGGATCCCGAGCGATCCAAACCGGAATACGCGCGTTTGATAGCAGAAGATCTGCGGTGGCTGGGGCTTGACTGGGACGAGGGCGGGCCCGAAGACCCTGCCTTTGTGCAGAGCGCGCGCGGCGCACTGTATGAAAAAGCGCTGGAAAGGCTGCGCGCGCAAAACTTGCTGTACCCCTGCTTTTGCACCCGTGCCGAGCTGCATGCGGCGCAGGCCCCCCACGCCGCCGACGGCCGCGTTGTTTATGACGGGCGCTGCCGCCGCCTGACCGAGGCCGAGCGGGAAGCGCTGTCCGCCGTCCGCCCGCCGTCGCTGCGCCTAGCCGTCCCGGACGGCGGGGTCTGCTTTGACGACCTGTTCTGCGGCCGGGTCTGCCGGGATCCGGCGCAGGACTGGGGGGACATTGTGGTGCGGCGGCGCGACGGCGCCTTTGCCTATCAGCTGGCCGTCGTGGTCGATGACGCGCTGATGGGCGTCACCGAGGTCATCCGCGGCCGCGACCTTTTGGATTCGACGCCGGTGCAGCTGTGCCTGTACCGGCTTTTGGGATACGATCCACCGCGCTTTGGGCACATCCCGCTGCTTGTTGCGCCCGACGGGCGCCGGCTGTCCAAACGCGAGCGCGACCTGGACATGGGGGCGCTGCGTGCGCGCTTCGGCGCGCCGGAAGCGCTGATCGGCCGTCTGGCGCACGCTGCCGGCCTGCTGGCGCGCCCCGAACCGGTGCGCGCCAGCGATTTGATTCCCCTGTACCGGCCGGAAGCCCTGAAACGCGGCGACATTGTCGTTAACCCTGCGGACTGGTCTGTCAGTTGAGCAGCCAGACCCCCAGGTTGAGGTAAGCGGCAAAGCTGACCCACAGCAGATAGGGAATTTGCCAGAGCGCCGCCAGCCGGTCGACTTGCCGGAAGGCGAGAATCATGGACACAATGAGCACCCACAGCGCCAAAAGCCAGAAAAACGCCGGCCCGAACTGCCGGAAATGAAAGAAAAGGATGCTCCAGAAGAAGTTGAACCCCAGCTGTACGGCAAACAGCCGCAGGGATCGCGCACGTTCCGGCGACGGCGGGCACAGCCAGATACGCGCCGCACCGGCGCCCATCAGCGCGAAAAGCAGCGTCCACACGACGGGGAAGACCCAGGCCGGCGGCGAAAGCGGCGGTTTTGTGATCATGCCGACGTACAGCTGTGTGTCGTCACGGATGATAAAGCCCGAAAGCGCGCCAACCGCTTCGGTCGCGACAATCCAGGCGGCGTATGTTTTCCATGTTTTCATCTGCAATCACCCGTTTTATTGTATGCGCGGGGGGAAGCTGTATGCGGGTTTTTCCGGGCACAGGCGCGAAAAAAGCCGGCTCTTTGCAAAAAGAGCCGGCTTTTGACGTTGATTCAGGCGTCCCAGCGGGCGGGGAGCAGGTCGCCGATGGTGACGATTTTCCCGCCGTCCAGCAGAACCTGGCAGCCGCCGTTGCGCGGGTCGATCTGGCAGACAAACTCGCGGCAGCGGCCGCATGGGGGAATGACCCGGCCGGTGTGATGGACGGCGACCAGCCGCACAATACGGCTTTCGCCCGCCGTCACCATGGCGGCGATGGCGGCGTGTTCGGCGCAAAAGCCCAGCGAACAGGGGACGTCAATGTTGGCGCCGGTGTAAATATGGCCGGCGTCGGTTTCAATGGCCGCGGCCACATAACCGGCTTCGCCCATTTTCCCCAGCGGGCGGGGGTTGAGCCTTTCGCGGGCCGCGGACAGCAGCTTTTCAAACGGCATGGCAGAGATCCTTTCTCAGCGCATTTTGCGCGGCTTGACGCCGGCTGGAATGGGGCAGACGTATTTCGCGCCGCCCATACGGCGGGCGTGCTCGTCTTTGGCGGCCTGTACCAGCGCGGGATCCTGCAAAAGGTCGACGGCCGCGCCGGCCAGCACCTTGCCGGCGTACAGCATCCCCTTGTGCGCCTGCGCGCTCTTGCCCTGCGCCACAATCTGCCAGCTGTGCCCCGGCGTGCCGGCCGCCCATGTCGCGGTATAGATCTGCGCGGTCGGGCAGACCCAGCTGACGTCGCCCACGTCGGTCGAACCCGACATCGACGAGGAGTTAGGAGCATAGGGAAGGACAAAGTCGTAAATCGGCTTTTGCAGCTGGCTTTCGACTGCGGCAACCTCCGCTTCGGGCGCGCCCTGCATTTTGCGGCGCAGCGCGTCGAGATCGGGTTTGCAGGTCTCAGCGATTCCGCGTATAAACTCCATTTCCTGATCCGTATACTGCGGCGGCGCAAGCTCGCGCAGGTTCTGGTACAGCACGCGCTCGAGCGCGTTGTTGGGAATGACATTGGAGCACGCCTTGACAAAATCAATGGTCAGCTCGGTTTCGGTCATAAGCGCCGCGCCCTGGGCAATTTTGTTGACGCGCTGGTAAATTTCTTCGACCTGCGGCGTTTTGGGGGCGCGGATAAGGTACAGTACTTCGGCGTGCGCCTGCACGACATTGGGCGAAAAACCGCCGGTGTTGGTGATGGCGTAGTGGATGCGCGCTTCGGGAATGATATGCTCGCGCAAAAACTGTACGCCGATGTTCATCAGTTCGACGGCGTCGAGAGCCGAACGGCCCTGGTGGGGGTTGCCGGCGGCGTGGGCGCTGACGCCGCTGAACACATAGCGGACCTGGTAGTTGGCCAGCGAGCTGCCCGACGACACCGAGTTGTGGAACCCGGGATGCCAGGTCAGCGCCAGGTCGAGCTCGTCAAAAACGCCCTCACGCGCCATAAACGCCTTGCCCGATCCGCCCTCTTCGCCCGGGGTCCCGAAGTAAATGACCGTGCCCGGCGCACCGGTGTTTTGCAGGTACTGCTTGACGGCGGCTGCGGCGGCCAGCGAAGCGACGCCCAGCATGTTGTGGCCGCAGCCGTGCCCGTTTTCGCCCGGCGCAATGGGGTCGGGCTGGCACACGCCGGCTTTCTGGCTCAGGCCGGACAGCGCGTCGAACTCGCCGAGGAACCCGATGACCGGCTTGCCGGAACCGTAGCGGCCCAGAAAAGCGGTGTCGATGCCGGCGACGCCGCGCTCGACAGCAAAGCCCTCGCGCTCCAGCGCCTGGCACAGCGCTTCGGCGGAAAGCGTTTCGTCAAAAGCCGTTTCGGCCGCATCCCAGACAGCGTCGCTGACTTTGCAGAAATCGGCGGCTTTTTCGTCAATGTACTGGTAAAGCGAGTGTTTGTCCATATCGGTCGCCTCCCGTTTCAGTTTGTATCATTGTACCATAAAACCCGACGGAAGAAAAGAGCGCGCCGCGCCGAAAAACCGGGGACACCGCCGGCAAAGAGAACCGGAAATAAACAGGGGAAAAGCAAAACAACAGGGGGTTTTAATGATTTAGAAAATAAAATATTTTTATGTGGTTCTCAATATTATACCAATGATTGCGATGTCATATGTGCATAATTAACAAATCGAGAAAGAGAAACTTAAAGATTCTATCCAATTGAAAATTTTAAAACAGGGTGCTATAATCAGGTTGAATTGGGTGAAATGGTAAAATAAAAAGAATTTAAAAGTTTAAAAATGCAGAAAGAAAGGGTTGTGTGTTACGTTTCATATGCAAAAGAATATTGGTTATCATACCAACTCTTTTGGGCATTATTTTTATCGTTTTCGGCATTATGGCATTGACGCCGGGCGATCCGGCCAAAGTCATACTCGGGGAAAAGGCTACGCCGGAAGCGATTGAAAAGCTGAACAAAGAGATGGGGCTGGACAAGCCGTTTTTGGTCAGGTATGTGAATTATGTACTGGACTTGCTGCATGGCGACATGGGGAATTCCTATCGAAGCGGCCGTGAGGTGTCAGAAGAAATCCTGACGCGCCTGCCGACGACAATACGGCTGACGATAGGGGCCATTGTGGTCGCAGTCTGCCTGGGGATCCCGCTGGGAATCCTGTCCGCCGTCAAACAATACAGCTTTTTTGACATTGCGGGGACGATGACGGCGATGATGGCGGCTTCGATACCGGCCTTCTGGCTGGCGCTTTTGTTTATCCTGCTCTTCGCCCTGAAACTTGGGTGGCTTCCGTCCAACGGCAGCGAAAGTTTTCGGCATTATATCCTGCCCTCGCTTTCGCTTGCCATTCCGACGTCGGCCAGCCTGCTGCGGTTGACCCGAACGCAGATGCTGGAAACCATCCGGCAGGATTACATCCGTACGGCAAGGGCAAAAGGCCAGGTAGAGCGTAAGATTACCTTCCGCCACGCGTTGAAAAACGCGCTGCTCCCGGTGGTAACGGTCGTTGGCATGGAGTTTGGTTTTTTGCTGGGCGGCGCCGTGATTTGCGAGCAGGTGTATTCCATTAACGGGCTCGGGACGCTGATTATCAATGCGATCCGCATGAAAGATATTCCCCAGGTCACGGGCAGCGCTTTGTTCCTGGCATTTTTCTTCATGCTGGTGATGTTGCTGGTGGATATTTTGTACGCATATATCGATCCGCGGATTCGTGCGCGTTACCAGACCCGGTCCAAAAAATAACAGAGGGGGTGCAGTGATGAACGGCAATATGAAAGACGCTTCGCCGAAGAAGCATGTCAGCTTATCCCTGACAGAAGACGAAGCCGTCAACTTCAAAAAGAAGAGCCAGCTGAAAGAAGTCTGGCGCCGCATGAGAAAAAACAAAATGGCTGTTGTGGGCCTATGCATCTTTACAGTGATTGTGCTTTGTACGATTTTTGCAGACCTGATTGTGGACTATGACAAGGGAATTGATCAAAACATTGAAATCCGCCTTCAGAGCCCGTCGGCAGAGCATTGGTTTGGAACCGACATGTACGGACGGGATATGTTTGCCCGAATTATTCATGGCACCCGATATTCCTTTGTCATGGGCATAGTGGCTGTTATTGTGGGCATTACCATCGGCGGCACGCTGGGAGCCGTGGCCGGATATTATGGCGGCATCGTTGATACCGTAATTATGCGCATCATGGATACCGTAATGTGTATTCCGTTCATGCTGCTTTCGTTAACAATAGTATCAGCGCTGGGCCCGGGACTGGTGAATGTGCTGATCGCGCTGATGCTGTCGATGGTCCCAAACTACACGCGCGTCATCCGGTCGGCCATTTTGACGGTCACCGGCATGGATTACATAGAGGCGGCCAAATCCTGCGGGACTCCGAACCGGTATATTGTTTTTAAGCACGTTCTGCCCAACGCGATTGGAACGGTGATCGTACAGGCGACAATGTCGGTCGGCAGCACGATTATTGCCGCAGCCGGTATGAGCTTTATCGGGATGGGCATTCAGCCGCCGGCGCCTGAATGGGGTTCGATGCTTTCTGAAGGGCGTGAATATATGCGGTATTCCCCGTATATTGTGCTGTTCCCCGGCTTGGCGATCGCGTTTTCCGCGTTGGCGCTGAATCTGATGGGTGACGGGCTCAGAGACGCCCTTGATCCCAGGCTGAAAGATTGAGGGGGAGCGTATGCAAGACACTTTACTGGAAGTAAAAAACCTGTCGGTGGATTATGAAACGGACGAAGCCACTTTTTATGCGGTCAATGACATCAGTTTTAAGCTGAATGAAGGGGAAACCGTTGGCATTGTCGGAGAAACCGGGGCGGGGAAAACCACAACTGCGCTGGCAATTATGCGGTTGCTGCCGGCGCGGACAGGGCGGATCACTGGCGGGGAAATTTTGTTTAAAGGCGAAGACCTGCTTAAAAAACCGGAAAACGAGATGCGGCTTGTGCGCGGCGCGTTGATATCCATGATTTTTCAGGATCCCATGACGAGCCTGAATCCGGTTATGACGGTTGGAAAACAGATTTATGAATCGCTTGAAATTCATAATCTGGAACACAAAAGCAAACAGCAGCTGGAAGAGCGCGTTGACGAGCTGCTGGAATTGGTCGGGATTCCTGCCCGCCGCAAAAATGAGTACCCGCATCAATTTTCCGGAGGGATGAAGCAGAGGGTAGTCATTGCAATTGCGCTGGCCTGCGAGCCAAAACTGCTGATCGCGGATGAACCGACGACGGCGCTGGATGTGACGATCCAGGCCCAGGTGCTGGAAATGATGCATGATCTCAAAAAGAGGTTCGGCACGGCAATGATCATGATCACGCATGATTTGGGCGTCGTGGCCGAAACATGCGACAACGTCGCTATCATGTACGCGGGCGAGCTGATTGAAACGGGACGCGTTGAAGACATTTTTGAGGGCACTCTGCATCACCCGTATACAAAAGGGCTGTTCGGATCCATTCCCGATCTTGAGACGTCGGCGAACCGGCTGCACCCTATTGACGGGTTAATGCCGGATCCCGCTGACCTTCCGACGGGCTGCCGGTTCCACCCCAGGTGCAGCCAATGCATGGAGATTTGCAAAACAACGCATCCCAAGCGGGTATCCTTCAACGGGCACGATATCGTCTGTCACTTATTTACGGAGGGAGGCGCGGGCAAATGACCCCCGATAAGACGCAGGAACAGCCGCTGCTCAAAACCGTGGCCCTGAAAAAATATTTTCCGGTGGGAGGCGGGATGCTGCACGCGGTAGACGGAGTGTCGCTGGAAATTGCCAAAGGGAAAACACTGGGGGTTGTCGGTGAGTCCGGATGCGGAAAAAGCACGCTGGGCCGGCTGGTGCTCCGCCTTTTGGAGGCAACGTCGGGAGAAATCTACTTTGAGGGCCGCGATATACGAAAGCTGTCTAACGAAGAAATGAAAGCGGTCCGGCCCCAAATGCAGATTATTTTTCAGGATCCGTATTCCAGCCTGAACCCGAGAATGTCTGTCTACGAGCTGATCGCAGAACCGCTTATTATGAACCATGTCTGCAAAAACAAAAAAGAGCTGAACATGCGTGTTTTAGGGTTGATGCGGACGGTCGGTCTGGCGACAAGGTTTGTGAGCGCGTATCCGCATGAAATGGACGGCGGCCGGCGGCAGCGCGTGGGAATAGCCCGGGCGCTGGCGCTGCAGCCCAAGTTTATCGTGTGTGACGAGCCGGTTTCCGCTCTGGATGTATCTATTCAGGCGCAAATACTCAACCTGCTGATGGATCTGCAGGACGAGCTGGGGCTGACATATCTGTTTATTACGCATGATTTAAGCGTTGTCAAACATATTTCTGACGAAATCGCTGTCATGTACCTGGGGCAGTGCGTGGAAAGAGCGTCGTCAGAAGAACTGTTCAAGCAGCCTAAGCACCCGTATACCAAGGCGCTTTTGTCCGCCATCCCCATTCCCAAGCTGCGCCCTGATCGCAAAAAACATATCATACGCGGCGAAGTGTCCGACCCGATTGATCCCAAACCGGGCTGCCGGTTTTCTTTACGCTGTGAAATGTGCAAAGATCCATGCATGGGCCGGGATGTTGAACTGAAAGAAGTGTCGCAGGGACATTTTGTGGCGTGCAGAATGTACGAAGAACCTGGATTTGCGGATGACAAATAAAGAGAGGAAGGCGTAGAACCATGAAACGGACTTTGGCAAAATTGTTGGCGCTGGCGATGGTTTTCGGCCTGCTGGCGGGCTGCAGCTCGCAGACCGAAACAACAGGCGGGGAAAGCGACGAGCCGTCGACGGGGCAGGAAAACCCGTCTCAGGAAGCAAACGGTGAAGAACGTGAATTTGTCGTTGCTTTGGGCGACGTCAATTCCAACAACTTTGATCCGTATAACTCGTACGGCACAGATAACTATGGCCATATGCAGGTTTACAATGGCCTGATGAAAATCAATGAAAAGCGCGAAATCGTTCCGGATCTGGCGGAAAGCTATGAAGTGACGCCTGACGGCATGGAATATACCTTCCACCTGAAGCAGGGTGTAAAATTCCACAACGGCGAGGAACTGAAAGCGTCCGATGTTGTATTTTCCGGACAGCGCGCCCAGGAATCGCCGTATACCAGCGCCGACTGGGCTTCGGTAGAGTCGATCGAAGCGGTAGACGATTACACTGTTAAAATTCATATGAAGTCGGCGTCCATGGCTTTTCTGGAAACGCTGGCGGGATCGTTCGCTTTTATCGTAAATGAGAAAGCCGTAACGGAATACGGCGATCAGTATGGCATGTCTGTGGAAGCTACGGTCGGCACGGGCCCGTATATCCTGAAAGAGTGGAAGCCCGGTGAGCTGGCTGTATACGAAGCCAATCCCGACTATTTTGACGGCGAAGCAGACATTAAAAAGCTGAGATTCAAAGCGATCAGCGATACGAACACAGCGGTCATCGCCCTTGAGACGGGGGAAATCGATTACTATATGAATACGGTTCCGCCGGTTTCGATGGAATCACTCAGCAATAACGAAGACCTGAATGTCGTGTCGTTCCCCAGCCAGAATTTCACCTATGCAATTATCAACTGTGAAACAGGGATATTTACCGATGTAAAAATGCGCCAGGCGCTTGCCTATGCCGTTGATCGTGAAAAAATGCTGGTTTTGGGCGGCGAAGGCCTTGGAACGATTGTAAACTGTTCAGCCGGGCCGGACTATACGGCGCTGCCGGACATGGGAAGCTGGTATGAATACAATCCGGAAAAAGCCAGGGAGCTGATCCAGGAAGCGGGGCTGGAAGGCGCGTCGGTGACGATTAAGACATACTCTACCGGTTCGTATCCCAAGCTGGCCACATCCATGCAGCAGGATCTGAGCAATGTGGGCTTGAATGTTGAAGTGCTGCAAATGGAGCGCAACGCGTTTATCAACGACGTTTTGGGCGAAGGCCAGTTTGAGATCGGCATTTGCGGGTTTTCATCATCGGTAGCCGATATGGACTGCATGTATCTGCACCTGCACAGCAGCTGCATCGGCCTGACCGGAAACTGGAGCCGGTACTCTTCGCCTGAAATGGACAAAATTTTGGAAGATGCCCGTGCGGAAACCGATGCGGAAGCGCGGAAAGAGCTGTATCGCCAGGCGATGGATCTTTACCGGGAAGAAGTCTGCGAACTGCCGTTCTACTATGCGACCGATGCCCGGGCGTTTACAAAAGATGTCACGACCGATTATGCCAACAACTCGATTGACAGGATTTATCACTTCCGCTGGGTTGATTAAGTAACAGAAAGGATGTATGATTTGAGCGGCAGGGTTCTGCCGCTCAAGCCTTTATAGAAAGCTGAGGGACCATCGATGCAAATCATTACAGCGCGGCGGCTCATTGCCGGGAAGGGAAAAGCGGTATGGGAAAACGCCGCGCTTTGTATGGAAGGCGGCCTGATCAAAGCGGCAGGGACTGCGGATTTGGTCAGGGATCAGTATCCAAACGCCCCGGTGTGCGACTATGGCGAAGCGACGATACTGCCGGGGCTGATCGATATGCATATCCATGTGGGCGACACACAGAGCCGCCCGGATGTCGCGCAGGGCGGCCAGCTGACGAAAATCCTGTTCGCCGCCTGGGAACTGTCACAGGCCTTGAAGCGGGGAATAACGACAGTGCGGGACGTCGCGTCAGAGCCGGGTGTGTGCGCCGCTCTCAGACAGGCGGCGGACATGGGCTTTTTAAAAATCCCGCGGATTGTGACATGCGGTACGGCGCTGGCGGCAAGCGGAGGCCACGGCTGGCCGCTGAAGAGCGTTGAAGAGGTTGACGGACCGTGGAAGATTCGGGAAGCGGTCCGCAGGAATATCAGGGAAGGCGCAGACTGGATCAAAGCCATGGCGGACGAGACTGCGGATATGCCGGAATATACGCAGGAAGAGCTCGATGCCCTTGTACAGGAATGCCACCGCCACGGAAAAAAGGCGGCGGTCCACGCGAGCTTTGCCTCGACGGTGGATATGTGCATCAAAGCGGGCTTTGACACCATTGAACACGGAATTTTCCTGACGCCGCAGCAGGCCCGGGCAATGGCGCAAAAGGGAATCGCCTGGGTGCCGACAGCGGCGGTGTGCACCCGGATTGCGCGGGAACGCGAGCAGATGATGGCAGACCGCGGGCTTGCGGCGGCAGATCTGACGGCGGGGAACGTGGAAGTATTTCTCGCCGCGCAGCGGGCGAATCCGGCGGCAGACGTGCGGGGGCTGACGGCAGAGCAGCTGGAACGGGTGCTGTTTTACCGGAAGGTGTGTGATGCGTATGCGCACAATCTGAAGCCTTGCCTGGATATGGGGGTCACCATTCTGGCGGGGACAGATATGGTGATTGGCGGAACCGAACCGGCTCCGGTCGAAGAGGAAATCATCTGCCTGACAGAGTACGGCCTGACGGCGGTTGAAGCCGTCGAATCGGCGACGGGCCATGCGGCGCGCGTGCTGGGCCTGGAAGGGCAAATCGGGACGCTGGAGCCGGGAGCGGCGGCGGACATTCTAGTCGTCGAAGGGGATGCGGCGCGCCGTCCCGAAGCGCTGCGGAAAACGTTGGCGGTTTATCAAAACGGCAATCAAATTGCACAATAAATACAAAAATTGGGAGGAATTTGTATGATTTTGATCGCAAACACAATGGTCACAGGTGACGGAAAGAGCGTGCTGCGTGATTATGCGCTTCTGATCCAGAATGGAAAGATCATAGAAGTCGCACCCGCAGAACAGCTGAAAAACAATTTCCCGGACGAGGAAGTAAAAGATTACGGGAACGCAACGATACTGCCGGGGCTGATCGACATGCATGTGCATCTCGGCTACTGGTACAGCAAGCCGGACGGCTATGAGTACAACCAGCACCTGATTGCCTACCTGACGCAGTACAACGCGCTGAGAGCTATGTTCGGCGGGGTTACGACGGTTCGTTCGGTGTCAGATCCCCATATGGTGTGTCAAAAGCTCGTGCAGGCAAAGGAAAAAGGCTTTGTACGCGCGCCGAGAATCTTTAACTGCGATCGCGGCATATGTGCGACCGGCGGCCACGGCTGGATGCTGGAAGACGGCTGCGCCCAGGTAGATGGCGCTGACAATATCCGAAGCGAAATCAGAAAGCAGCTGCGGGACGGCGCCCATTGGATTAAGATGATGGACAGTGACCGCAGCAATGTTTCCGAGTACCGGCAGGAAGAACTGGATGCCGCAGCTGACGAATGCCATCGCTCCAATCGGAAAATTTGCGTCCACGCCGGAACCCAGCCGTCGATCCAGATGTGCATAGACGCAGGCTTTGACACGATCGAGCACGGCACCTTCATGACGGTCGAGCAGGCGCTGCAAATGAAGGAAAAAGGGCTGGCATGGGTGCCCACAATTATTGCATACACCTATATTTATGATGAAATGGTGAAAAAACTTGCGGCCAACCAGACGGAAAGCAGCAATGTCGTAGACGCCGGTCTGCTGCACGATTTTGAATACTTCCGTGCCGCAGCGGCTGCCTATAAAGAGAATTTTAAAAAGCTTTATGACACAGGCGTTACGGTGCTTGCGGGTACGGATATGGTGATGGATGGCGCGCCGGCGGCTCCTGTGGCACGTGAGCTGCAATACATGGTGGAATACGGTATTACACCGGTAGAAGCCATTGCGACGGCAACCGGGAACAGCGCCCGGGTGCTGGGAATGCAGGGTCAGATCGGCGAACTGACCCAGGGAGCCGTCGCCGACCTGCTGGTTGTCGAAGGAGATGCGTCGGCGGACATCTGTGCACTGAACCGGGTGAAAGAGGTCTATCAGGACGGGGCGGCCATTCACCGCGCCATTTAAGGAGGCCGG
This sequence comes from uncultured Clostridia bacterium, assembly GCA_944381055.1. Taxonomy (GTDB): domain Bacteria; phylum Bacillota; class Clostridia; order Oscillospirales; family Butyricicoccaceae; genus Ventrousia. The sequence goes on from CALWJQ010000013.1 coordinate 41,163, forward strand.
CGATGAAAGAACGATATGATAAGGCGCGGAAGATGCAGCCGGAAAACCTGCTCGGCCGCGCGGCCAACCTTGCGCCGGTGCCGGTTTTTACAGAAGACGGCGCCGCGTACCGGCGTGAATGGATAAAAAACGGCCAAAAGTCCTGGGGATTTTTCTGTACAGATTCCTCCAGCGGACGGGAACGCCCCCTGTTTGATCACAACGCGCTTGCAGCACAGCTGGAAAAGGCGGCCGGGACGCCCGTCCCGGCGGACAGGATGGAGCTGGAGCTGATGCAGGCGGACGCGAAAGGCTGCGTGTTCCGGTATCAGGACAAGGTTTACAGGTACGGCGCCGACGGGAAGATGGATGAGCAGGAACGTACGGCCGGTTCGGTGTCTCCCAACGGAAAGTATACCGTTTATGTCAGGGAACACAATTTATGGCTTCGGGAAACGGGAAGCGGCAAAGACGTTCAGCTGACATTTGACGGGGAACTGCACTGGGATTACGCTTCCCGGTGGGAAGGCGACTCCAGTTTTATCAGCGATCGCCTGTCCGGAAGAGAAATCGCGCCCAGAATCCTCTGGTCGCCTGACGGCGAGCGGTTTGTCACCTATAAAATGGATCAGCGGAATGTGAAAGAGCTTTATCTGGTGCAGTCGGTGCCGCCCGGTGAGGTAAGCCGCCCGGTGCTGCATACCTATAAGTACTGTATGCCCGGGGATGAAAATATGGCGACGGCCGCGCTGTATATTTATAACGTTTCGGACCGCAGCGCAGTCAAAGTCGATATGCCCGATATGCCGGTCGCCTTTATGACGCCGATCCATGAACTGCTCAACTGTGTCTGCTGGTCGGACGCGGGCAGCTTTATTCTGTGCTATCTGATGGAACGCGGCTTTAAAAAAGCGACGGTTTATCGCATTGATCCGCAAACAGGGCGCTCGCAGCAGCTGTTTGAAGAAAAGACAGACACCTTTTTGTTCTTTGACTTTTTCCATCTGATGCAGAATGAAAATACCGAATTTGTCAATCATTCGTGGGCGCCGATGTGGTGCAGCGAGCGTGAAGGGTCTGTCTTATGGCTGTCCAACCGCAGCGGATGGTACCAGCTTTATGCGTATGACCTGCTGACCGGTGCGCTGAAAAACCAGGTTACCGACGGGGAATTCGAGGTCTGCCGGGTTCACTATATCGACTGGGGACGGCGCGAGCTTTATTTTTCGGTGATGGGCCTTCAGGAAGACCCGTATGACTGCAGCCTGTGCAGGTGCAGCCTCGACGGCGGGGACATGACGGTGCTGTCCCGGGGCGCGGGCAACCACCTGATCAGTTTTGCCCCGGACGGCGAATGCTATACGGATTTGCTGACCGAAAGCGATCTGCCGCCGGAATTTTCGCTGTACAGACGGGACGGAAGCCGTGCGGCCGTACTGACGCAGTGCGACGCACAGTGGATGAAGCAGGATGGGTTTATCACCCCCATACGTTTTAAACTTCCAGGCGCGGACGGCCAGACACCGATCTGCGGCGTGCTTTTGCTGCCGGATACAGCGGAAAAAAAGGTTCCGATTATTGACTATTATTATGGCGGAACACAGCATATCAACACGCCGCATACTTTTATGGGAGTGGCGGCCAACAGCGGGTTCATTGAATGTCTCGTCCAGTTGGGCGCGGCGTGCGTCGTCCTGGATGGAATGGGGACGCCGGGACGCGGGAAGCAATTTCATGATGCCTGCTATCAGCGGCAGGGGGACTGCGCAGGGCTGGAGGATCACATTGCGGTGATCCGGCGTCTGTGCGGCATGTATCCGGTGCTGGATGATACCCGTATCGGCGTGTGGGGACACAGCGGGGGCGGATATGCAGCCTTTCACTGTATGACCAAACACGGGGATTTTTATCGATGCGCCGTATCTTCAGGCGGGAACCATGCGCAGGAAATTTACCTGTCCGACTGGTCAGAAAGATTTATGGGCCTGTTCGATCGGGAGCTGTGGAAAAAGCAGAACGCCGAATACCTGGCGGATAAGCTGAAAGGCCCGCTGCTTCTGATTCACGGCGAAATGGATGATAATGTCCATCCGGCGAACACTATGCGCATCGTCAATGCGCTGATTCAGGCCAATAAAGACTTTGAGCTGCTTATTTTGCCCAATTACCCCCATGCGCTCAGGCCGTCCAAGTATTTCCGCCGGAGGATCCTGGACTTTTTCACGCTGCATTTACTGAAAGAGCAGCCGCCCAAAGAATATTGCCTGTAATGCGGCAGGCGGAAAATCCCTTGCCCGCAGGCAAAACCTGAAAAGACGGCGAAGGGGATTTTTAAAAATACGCAGGACCGGCCCGCTCCTTGCCGAGCGGGCCGGTCTGTTTTTAAGCGGGTTCATTTTCCGTAAAAGCGTTCAGAATCGGGGTCGCAGGCCGGCTCGAGCGCGGCGGAAACCGTTCACTGTTCCAGGGCGCGCCTGAGCAGCACCTGTAAAACAGCCGGGTTGCCGCGCCCGCGCGTCTGTTTCATGCACTGGCCGACGAGTGATTGCAAAGCGGCCTGCTTGCCGCGCCGCCAGTCGCCGGCGGCTTTGGGATTATGCTCGACAACGGCCAGCGCCACCGGCCACAGCGCCTGCTCGTCGCTGATCTGCAAAAGGCCGAGCTCTTCGGCCAGCGTACGGGGGTCGCCGTCCTGCGTCCACAGCGCGCCGAGCACCGCCTTGCCGGCCCCTGAACTCAAGTCCCCCTGCGCCAGCAGGTCGGCCAGCGCCGCCATGCGCCGCGGCTGGACCGGAATCACTTCACTCCCCGGCTCCAGCAGCCGGGGGACTTCGGTCAGCAGCAGCCCGGCCACGGTTTTGGGCGCGGAAGTCAGCGCCGCCGCCTGCTCAAAATAATCGGCCGTAGCGCGCGACGCCGTCAGCTGCTCGGCGACGTAAGCCGACAGGCCGAAGCGATCGACGTACTGCGCCTTGCGCGCGTCGGGCAGGACGGGCAGCTGCGCTTCCCACTGCGCGAGCTCCTGTTCCGAAATTTCAATGGGGGGCAGGTCGGGGTCGGGAAAGTAGCGGTAGTCGTCGGCGTTTTCTTTTTTGCGCATGGCAAAGGTCTTGCCCGACTTTTCGTCAAACCGCCGCGTTTCCTGCACGATTTCCCGCCCTGCGGCCACCTCGCCGGCCTGACGCCGGAACTCGTATTCGATGGCGCGGCTGATGAACTGAAAACTGTTGAGGTTTTTCATCTCGGTGCGCGTGCCCAGCGCCTGTTCCCCGCGCGGGCGGACGGACAGGTTGACGTCGCAGCGCAGCGACCCTTCGTTCATCTTGCAGTCGGACACCCCGGCATACATCAAAATGGCGCGCAGTTTGGTCAGAAAAGCGCGGACTTCGGCGGCCGAATGCAAGTCGGGTTCGGTGACGATCTCGATGAGCGGTACGCCGCAGCGGTTGCAATCGATCAGCGTGCCCTCCGGACGGTGGATCAGCTTGCCCGCGTCTTCTTCAATATGGATGCGGGTGATGCCGATGCGTTTTTTTTCCGTTTCGGTTTCAATGTCAAGCCAGCCGTCTTCGCACAGCGGCCTGTCATACTGCGAAATCTGATAGGCTTTGGGCAGGTCGGGATAAAAATAGTTTTTTCGATCCTGGACCGAGTGGCGGCTGATGCGGCAGTGGGCCGCCAGCCCGGCCATGGCGGCCAGGCGCACGGCCTCGCGGTTTAAAACGGGCAGCGCGCCCGGCATACCGGTACACACCGGACAGCATTGGGTGTTGGGTTCGGCGCCGAACGCCGTCGAGCACCCGCAGAAGATTTTGGTTTTTGTCTTGAGCTCGGCGTGGATTTCCAGCCCGATGACCATTTCAAGTTCGGCACTCACTGTTTTCCGCCCCCTTTCAAAGCCTGTTCCAGCGTATGCGCGGCGCGCAGCAGCGTCGGTTCGCCCAGGTGGGGAGCAATAAGCTGCGCGCCGATCGGCAAACCGCTTTCGTCCTGCCCGCAGGGCAGCGAAACGGCTGGAAGGCCAGCCAGGTTGACCGGCACGGTAAAGACGTCTTCCAGATAGACTTCCGTCGGGTCGGCGCGCTTTTCACCCAATTTCCACGCCGTTCGCGGCGCAGTGGGCGTCAGCACCAGATCAAAGCGCGAAAAGACCCCGTCAAAGGCGGCGCGGACTGCGTCGCGCGCTCGCAGCGCCTTTTGATAGTAGGCGTCCCGGTATCCGGCGCTCAAAACAAAGCTGCCCAGCAGAATCCGCCGTTTGACCTCGGGCCCAAAGCCCTGGCTGCGGCTTTTTTCGTACAGCTCTTCGACCGTGCGGCAGCCCTCGGCGCGGAACCCGTACCGCACGCCGTCAAACCGCGCCAGGTTGGACGACGCCTCGGCGCTCGACATGACGTAATAGGCGGGCAGCGCGTCGTCGAGCGCGGGCAAAGACACCTCGTCGACCTGCGCCCCGCAGCCTTCCAGCGCTGCCGCGGCGTCCAGCGTCCTGCGCCGCACCGCGGGAGCCACGCCGCTGTCAAAGCACTGGCGCGGCAGCGCGACGCGCAGCCCGGCAGAACCGGCGTATAACCCGTCCGCAAGACCGGACCAATCGTGCTCCAGGCTGGTGGCGTCGCGGGCGTCGCGCCCGGCGATGGCCTGCAAAACCAGCGCGGCATCCTGCACCGTGCGCGTCAGCGGGCCGGCCTGGTCGAGCGACGAGGCAAATGCGACCAGCCCCCAGCGGGAGACTGCGCCGTAAGTCGGCTTGAGCCCCACGACGCCGCAGAACGCGGCCGGCTGGCGGATCGACCCGCCGGTGTCCGATCCCAGGGCAAAAGGAACCATCCCGGCGGCCACGGCGGCCGCCGAACCGCCCGAACTGCCGCCCGGCACACGGTCGAGCGCGCGCGGGTTGCGGGTGGGGTGGAAGTATGAGCTTTCGGTTCCCGATCCCATGGCAAACTCGTCCATGTTGAGCTTGCCGAGCAGGACGGCGCCTTGCCCGCGCAGGCGTTCGTACACTGCGGAGCTGTACGGGGGGACAAAGTGTTCCAGCATCCGCGACGCGCAGGTTGTGCGCACCCCTTCGGTACACAGGTTGTCTTTGAGCGCCATGGGTACGCCGGCCAGCGGAGGCAGATCTTCGCCGCGCGCCCGGGCCGCGTCGATTTCGTCCGCCTGCCGCAGCGCCAGCTCGTCCGTCACGGTGAGAAAGGCGCCAATGCCGCCGTCGCGCTCTTCAATGGCGCGCAGGCAGTCCTCTGCCGCCTCGCGGGCCGAAAGTTCCCGTTTTTGCAGGGCAGCCGACAGCGCGGCCGCCGTCATTTCTCCGCATCTCATGCCTGTCCCTCCTCGCCCAGAGCGCCCTGCGGCACGACAAAACATCCGTCTTCCTGCTGCGGAGCGCCGGCCAGCACCCGATCGCGGGCCAGGCCGGGGCGCGGCACGTCGGGGCGCAGAACGTTGACCGGCCGCCGGGCCGGCGGGGCGCCGGTCAGCGCCGCCTTTTCCAGCCGGGACGCAAAGCGGACCATTTCGGCCAGCCCGCCGCCCAGCCCCTGTGCGTCTGCCGGGCTGAGCCGCGCCAGCCCGGCCAGCGGCGTCATATCGGCGCCCTGCGCGGCGGCAGGTTCGGTTCCGCCGGCCAGCCCGAGCACAGCCAGCTGATCCGGGTCGACGGCAGCCGGAGCCCCCGACAGCGGGCAGGAGCCGTCGCGCAGCTTGGGAAAGGCGATGACCTCGCGCAGCGACGGCGCGCCGCACAGCAGCATGACCAGCCGGTCGAGGCCAAAGGCAAACCCGCCGTGCGGCGGCGTGCCGTACCGGAAGGCGTCGACCAGAAAACCGAACCGCCGGTCGATTTCCTGCTGCGAAAACCCCAGCGCCGCAAAGACCTGCCGCTGTATGTCGCTTTTGTGAATCCGGATGCTGCCCGAGCCCAGCTCGACGCCGTCGAGCACCACGTCATAGGCCTGCGCCCTCACCCGCGCAGGGTCGGACGTCAAAAACGGCAGATCCTCTTCAGCCGGCATGGTAAAGGGGTGGTGCGCCGCGGCATACCGCCCCTCGTCCTGCGACCATTCAAACATCGGAAAGTCCGTGACGAACAAAATGGCGTGTTCCGGACGCCGCAGCGCCAGACGGTCGGCCAGCGCCAGGCGCAGCCCGCCCAGTACACGGCGTACAACGTCGACACCGTCTGCACAGAACAGCACAAAATCCCCCGTCCGGGCGCCCACGCGGCCGAACAGATCCGCCATACCGGCTTCGCCGATGAATTTTGTCAGAATGCTGTTAACGCCTTCTTCGCGCAGGGCGGCCCACGCCATGCCCTTTGCACCCAGCGACAGCGCCTTTTCGGTCAGATCGTCGATGTCCGACCGGGTCAGCGCGGCCCCGCCGGGTACGCAGAGAACGCGCACCGCGCCCGTCCGCGCCGCCTTTTCAAAGACCGCAAACCCGCACCCGCGCGCCCAGTCGGTTACGTCGGCAATGGGCAGGTCAAAACGCAGATCGGGCTTGTCGCTGCCATAGCGGTCCATGGCCTCGCGCCAAGTCAGACGCAGAAAAGGCTTTGAAAGCTCAATTCCCGCCGCCTGCTTGAAAATGTGGCAAAACAGCCCTTCGAGGTGCCGCAAAACGTCTTCCTGATCGACAAAGGACAGTTCCATATCGACCTGTGTGAACTCGGGCTGCCGGTCGGCGCGCAGATCCTCGTCGCGGAAGCAGCGGGCGATTTGGTAGTAGCGGTCGACGCCGCCGGCCATCAGCAGCTGCTTGAAGATCTGGGGCGACTGCGGCAGCGCGTAAAACCCGCCGGGGTGCACGCGCGACGGCACCAGATAGTCGCGTGCGCCCTCGGGTGTCGACCGCGTCAAAATGGGGGTCTCGACCTCGGTGAACCCGTGCGCCGTCAGATAGTCAGCTGTTACACGAGCGACGCGGTGGCGCAGGCGCAGGTTGCGCTGCATTTCGTCCCGGCGCAAATCCAGGAAGCGGTAGCGCAGGCGCAGCTCGTCGCGCACTTTTTCACTTTTTTCCGGCGAAAACGGCAGCCGTGCGCTCGGGCTGAGCACTTCGAGGCGCTGGGCCAGCAGTTCGACCCATCCGGTCCTGAGTTTGTCGTTGACGGTGTCCTCGCTGCGCCTGCGCACAACGCCGGACACGGCGACGACGGTCTCGTCGCGCAGCCCCTCGGCCGCGGCGAAATCCTGCCGCGGCAGCGCGCCCGCGTCAAAGACGACCTGGAGCGTTCCCTCGCGGTCGCGCAGGTCGACAAAAATGACGCCGCCCATGTCGCGGCGCGTGCTGACCCAGCCGCAGGCCGTCACGCTGCGGCCGACGTCCGACGCCGTCAGCGCGCCGCAGTAATCGGTTCGTTTGAGCATACCCTTCTCCTTTCTCGGGTTCGGGTATAAATTAAGAGCCCCCGCCCCGATTTGGGGCGAAAGGCTCTGACTTCCGCGGTACCACCCAATTTAGCTGCAGAGCAGCCCACTTAGCCGGGCGGGCAAACGGAAAGCTGTCTGCCGACCCGCCGCGGCTGTAACGCGCCGCACGCGTCTGAGCCTACTGGCGGGAAAACCCGCGTTCGGTCAGCGGCTCCGGGATGTTCTTCCCCCCAGCTGTGCATACCGGGCTCGCACCTGCCCCGGCTCTCTGCCATGCACCGCGCTGCGGCTACTCTTCCCTTCAACGCCTTTTGCTGTATGTCATTTTATTATATGCGGTTTTCCCCGTTTGTCAACCCTGAATATTGTTTTTGCCGGATCTGCGGCCGTAAAGTATGCGCCCCTGCCGGCTTCCCGGATGAGAAGAAGTTTTTTTGAAAAAACTATTGACAATCTGGCCGGTGCTTGCTATAATATAAACCGTCGCTGCAAGGACTCTTAGCTCAGCTGGCTAGAGCATCCGCTTGACGTGCGGAGGGTCAGGGGTTCAAGTCCCTTAGAGTCCACCAGTTGAAAAGCGCACCCTGAAGGGGTGCGCTTTTTGCATATTGCGCTGCGGCCCGGCAAGTCCGGGGAAAAAGCGGCCGGCCCGTGTAACCGGGCCGGCTGTTTGACTTTTTTGGCTTTACAGCTCGATTTCTTCGCCGGCCTTGATGATCAGGCGGTTTTTGGCCGTGAACTGTTCGGCGACGGCGGGGTCAAAGAGCATCTGCTTGGGGTTCATATGGATGGGGACGGCGTGCTTTGCGCCGATGATCTCGGCGCAGCGCGACGCTTCGGAGGCGTCCATATTGTAAAACCCGTCGGTCGGCAGGAAGGCGTAGTCGATCTGCTTTTGAGCAAAACCGTCCATTTCGGGGAAATACGAGGTGTCGCCGGCAAAGTAGAGGCACAGCCCCTCGCCGCGGACGATATAGCCGACGCATTCGGCGCGGCTGTGTTTCTGATTCTCTGCCGGCACCGACTCAATGTCCAGTCCGCAGGCGGAAAAATGATGGTGCCGGCCGCCTGCCAGCGCGTCAAAACTCTGGATGACGATGCAGCCGTCGCTGTGCGGCATTTTGTCAATGCCGATGTGATCAAAATGCTGGTGCGTGACCAGAATGAGATCGGCCGGCTTGTCATAGCCTTCGCCGGCATAGGGGTCGATATAGACCACTTTGCCTGAACCTGTCGTCAGCCGCAGGCTGCCGTGGCCCTGAAAAAGAATACGCATGGATTCCATCCTTTCCTGTACAAAGCGCGGCCGGGGCAGCCCCGGCCGCATTTGATTATTTAAAGTAGCGGACGCCGCCTTCGAACAGGGGCTGGAACTTGTTGCCGGGGATATTTTTGGCGACATATTCGCCGACGCGTTCGCTGTGGCCCATCTTGCCCAGCACGCGGCCGTCGGGGCTGGTGATGCCTTCAATGGCCATGGCCGATCCGTTGATGTTGACGTCAATGTCCATGGACGGCACGCCGTTTTCGTCGCAGTATTGCAGCGCGATCTGGCCGTTGGCAGCCAGGGAGTCCAGCGTTTCCTGCCGCGCCATAAACCGTCCTTCGCCGTGCGAGAACACGATGCGGTGTACTTCGCCGGGCTGGCACAGCGACAGCCACGGCGACTTGACCGAGGCCACGCGGGTATAGGCGTAGACGCTCTGGTGGCGGCCGATGGTATTAAAGGTCAGGGTCGGGCAGCTGGCGTTTAAGCTGCGGATTTCGCCAAAGGGCAGAAGCCCCAGCTTGATAAGGGCCTGGAAGCCGTTGCAGATGCCCAGGGCCAGGCCGTCGCGGCGGTGCAGCAGGTCGTGGGCCGCGTCGGTCAGGGCCGGCGAACGCAGCAGCGCCTGGATGAACTTGCCCGAACCGTCGGGTTCGTCGCCGCCCGAAAAGCCGCCGGGGATGATGAGCATTTGCGCCTGCGAAATGGCGCTGACCAGCTCGCGTGCGCTCTGCTTCAAAAGATCGGGCGTCAGGTTGCGCACCAGCACGATCCGGCCTTCGCCGCCCGCGCGCTCGATGGCGCGTTTGGTGTCGTATTCGCAGTTGGTGCCCGGGAAGGCAGGGATGACGGCTACCGGCCGCGCCGCCCGGGCGGAATGCCGGGTTGCGGGGCGGGTGGTATAAAGCGGGGCGGGCACCGTACCTTCGGCGCCGGCCACAGCGGTGGGATAGGTGCTTTCGAGCGGCGCGGACAGGGCCTGCTTGACTTCGTCAAGGGTCAGCGTACACGAATGAAGCTGCACGGAATCCCCGCCGGAAAGGCCCAGCTGTACGCCCCAGCCGCAGTCTTCGGCCAGTTCGGCGATCAGCCCGCCGTAGCCGAGCTCGTAAAGCCCGGGTTCGTCGAAGGCGGGGTCCAGGGTAAAGCCGACGTCGTTGCCGACGGCCATTTTACACACCGCTTCCAAAGCGCCGCCCGCTGACAGCGCCCAGGCCGACAGAACCTTGCCGTCCTTGCACAGCGCATGGAAGCGCTGCCACATGGCGCGCACGCCCGCCAGATCGGGCGAGCCGTCGGCCGTTTTGGGCGCGGCAAACAGGTAAACCGGGCTGCCCGGCGCCTTGAACTCGGGCGACAGCACGTCGCCGGCGTTCATGGCGGAGACGGCAAAGGAAATCAGGGTGGGCGGCACGTCGAGGTCGTTGAAGGAACCGCTCATCGAATCCTTGCCGCCGATGGCGCCGGCGCCCAGACGCAGCTGAGCGTCAAACGCGCCCAGCAGGGCGGCAAAGGGCTTGCCCAGGCGCTCGGGACGGCTGCGGTCGGGTTTTTCAAAGAACTCCTGCAGGCTGAGCCAGACATGCTCAGGGTCGGCGCCCGCTGACACCAGCCGCGCCATTGAGGACACGACAGACGCCTGCGCGCCGAAGTAGGGGCTCTTTTTCATCATGCGCGGGTCAAAGCCCCACGCCATGACCGACGCCGTCGTCGTCTCGCCGCCCAGAACGGGCAGCTTGGCCGCCATGACCTGCGTCGGGGTCAGCTGGTTTTTGCCGCCGAACGGCATGAGCACCGACGACGCGCCGATGGACCCGTCAAAACGGGTGCCCAGGCCCTTTTGCAGGCAGACATTGAGGTCGGACAGCACCGAAAGGGCGCGTTCGCGGCCGTCCAAAGCCGGGTCGCCGGCCGTCATGGCCGGGAAGGGGGCGCCGGGCACGCACACGCCGGACGTCTTCCGGGCGCCGTTGGAGTTTAAAAAGCTGCGGGATATGTCGCACACGCATTGGCCGCGCCATGTCATGCGCAGGCGGGGCGATTCGGTGACCACGGCGATGGCACTGGCTTCCAGGTTTTCAGCCGCGGCCAGCGCGTGGAAGGCGGCGACGTCTTCGGGGGCGAGCACGACGGCCATGCGTTCCTGCGATTCGGAAATAGCCAGTTCGGTGCCGTCCAGGCCGTCGTATTTCTTGGGCACGCGGTCCAGGCTGATGTCCAGGCCGTCGGCCAGCTCGCCGACGGCGACCGACACGCCGCCCGCGCCGAAGTCGTTGCAGCGCTTGATGAGCCGCGTCGCTTCGGGGTTGCGGAACAGGCGCTGGATTTTGCGCTCTTCGGGCGCGTTGCCCTTTTGCACCTCGGCCCCGCACGCGGTCAGGCTTTCGGTGCTGTGGCTCTTGCTGGATCCGGTCGCGCCGCCGCAGCCGTCGCGGCCGGTGCGGCCGCCCAGCAGAATGACGACGTCGCCCGGCTGGGGCTGGCGGCGCACGACGTTTTCCGCCGGCGCGGCGCCAACGACGGCGCCTGTCTCAAGGCGTTTGGCGACGTAGCCTTCATGATAAACTTCGGATACCAGCCCGGTCGCAAGGCCAATCTGGTTGCCGTATGAGCTGTAACCGGCCGCCGCTTTACGGCAGATGGTGCGCTGGGGCAGCTTGCCCGGCAGCGTCTCGCCGAGCGGGGTGCGCGGGTCGCCCGCGCCGGTGACGCGCATGGCCTGATAGACATAGGCGCGGCCGGACAGCGGGTCGCGGATCGCGCCGCCCAGGCAGGTCGCCGCCCCGCCGAAGGGCTCGATTTCGGTCGGGTGGTTGTGGGTTTCGTTTTTAAACATCAAAAGCCACGGCTCGGGCTTGCCGTCGACATCGGCGGTGATACGCACCGAACAGGCGTTGATCTCTTCGCTTTCGTCCAGGTCTTTCAGAATACCGCGCTTTTTGAGCACTTTGGCCCCGCAGGTCGCAATGTCCATCAGCGTGACGGGACGGCTTTCGGCCTTGTCGCCGTACAGCTCGCGCCGCGCGTCGAGATATTCCTGATAGCTGACCTGCACCGCCGGGTCCTGAATGTCGACGTCGGTCAGGTGGGTGGAAAAAGTGGTGTGGCGGCAGTGATCCGACCAATAGGTGTCGATCATGCGCAGCTCGGTCAGCGTCGGGTCGCGGCCTTCGTCAATGAAGTAACGCTGCAAAAAGCGCAGGTCGTCCAGATCCATGGCAAGGCCGTAATCGTGCAGCACGGCCCCTAAATCGGCGTCTTCGCGCGTCAGGCCGGTCAAAACGGCGACGTCTGGCGGGGCAGGGTAGTCGGTTTCCAGAGTTGCGGGCTTTTCGGCCGCCGCTTCGCGGCATTCAACGGGGTTGATGAGGGACTTCCTGATTTTGTCCATATCAGCGTCGGTCAGGCTGCCGGACAGGATGTAAACCGTGGCCGCACGCACGAGCGGGCGGTCACCCTGGGTCATCAGGGCGATGCACTGCGAGCACGAATCGGCCCGCATGTCAAACTGTCCGGGCAGCGCCTCGACAATGAGGGCGCGCGCGCCGGACGGGATCTTGATCTGTTCGTCGTAAACATAGTCGGCCGCAGGCTCGGAAAAGACGCCGGCTTTGGCCAGCTCATAGGTCTGGTCGTCAATACCCTGCACGTCGTAACGGCACAGGATGCGCACGCCTTCGAGCGCCTGGATGCCCTCTTCCTGCCGCAGCTGCTGGCACAGCGCCTGCGCTGCCACGTCAAAGCCGGGCATTTTTTCGGTATAACAGCGGTAAACATTGGACACGATGGTGTTCCTCCTTTTTCAGCCGGCCGGTTACGACCAGTCGACGCGGGCTTTGGGCGCAGCCGCCGCAGGTGTTTCCGCAGAGGCAGAGCGGTGCACGGCCGGGTCCTTGCGCGCGATATCCTGGCGGTAAAACGCGCCGTAAAAAGCGATGCGCCACACGCCGCGGTAGGCGAGATCGACGGCGTCTTTCAGCGTGCCGGCCACGGCCGAAACGCCGAGCACGCGGCCGCCCGACGTGACGAGCATTCCGTCTTTCCGCTCGGTACCGGCCTGGTAGACCGTGCAGCCCAGTTTTTCGGCCCCTTCAATGCCGAAGACGGGCAAACCCTTGCGGTAGCTGCCGGGGTACCCGCCAGACGCCATGACGACGCAGCAGCAAGCTTTGCCGTCAAACTCGACAGGGACGGTTTTCAGCCGCCCTTCGCGCACAGCCAGCATGATTTCCAAAAGATCCGAGCGCAAAAGGGGCAGCACGGCCTGGGTCTCGGGGTCGCCGAAGCGGCAGTTGTACTCGATGACTTTGGGGCCGTCTTCGGTCAGCATCAGGCTGAAGTACAAAACGCCACGGAACTCGCGGCCCTCGGCCTTCATGGCGCGGATGGTGGGGAGAAAAATGCTGTCCATGCACTGCCGGGCTATGGCCGGGGTGTAGCACGAGACGGGGGTGAAGGCCCCCATGCCCCCGGTGTTGGGGCCGCGGTCGCCGGCAAAGGCGCGCTTGTGATCCTGCGCCGCCGGCATGGGGACAATGGTTTCGCCGTCGGTAAAGCACAGCACCGACACCTCGGGCCCGGTCAAAAACTCTTCAATGACGACGCGCGCGCCCGCGTCGCCGAACAGGCGCTCGCCCATAACGGCGCGCACCGCGTCCTGGGCTTCGGCCCGGGTCTGGCAGATAAAGACGCCCTTGCCCAGCGCCAGCCCGTCTGCCTTGACGACGACGGGAACGGGGCAGCCGGAAACATAGGCAAGCGCCGCTTCCATGTCGTCAAAAATGCGGCAGCCGGCCGTCGGGATGCCGTAACGGGCCATCAGGTCTTTGGCAAAGGATTTGCTTCCCTCGATGACGGCGGCGTTTTTGCGCGGGCCGAAGGCGGCGAAGCCGTGTTCTTCCAGCAGGTCGACCATGCCCAGCGCCAGCGGGTCGTCAGGCGTGACGACGACAAGGTCGGGCCGGTTCTGAAGGCAGAACTGCAAAACGCCGTCCAGGTCGGTCGCTTTGACGGGCACGCACTCGGCGACGGCTGCAATGCCGCCGTTGCCCGGGGCGCACCAGATTTTATCGACGCGCGGCGAACGGGCCAGCGCGGCGGCAACGGCGTGCTCGCGCCCGCCGCCGCCAAGGACAAGAATTTTCATCGGTTATCCCCCTTTTCACCGTCGGTCCGCCCGGCTCAGTGCCGGAAATGGCGCATGCCGGTGAAGACCATGGCGATGCCGTACTCGTCGCAGGCGCGGATGGAGTCTTCGTCCCGGATCGAGCCGCCCGGCTGGATGATGGCGGTGACGCCGGCTTCGTGCGCCGCTTTGACGCAGTCGTCAAAGGGGAAGAAGGCGTCGGACGCCATGACGCTGCCGCGCACCCGGTCGCCGCCGTAGCGGATGGCGAGTTCGAGCGCCGTGATGCGGTTGGTCTGCCCCGGGCCGACGCCGACGGTGCAGCTGTCTTTGGCCAGCACAATGGCATTGGACTTGACGTGCTTGACGACGCGCCAGGCAAAAAGCAGCTGCTGCATCTCTTCGTTTGTGGGGGCGCGTCGGGTGACCGTTTTAAGCTCGCCGCCCAGCAGCTTGGTGTCCAGATCCTGGACGAGCAGGCCGCCGGCCACCTTTTTCATATCGCGCCACGCGCCGTTGGGGGTGTTGATATGGGGCAGTTCCAAAAGACGGATGTTCTTTTTGCGCTCGAGAATCTCGAGCGCTTCGCGCGTAAAGGCGGGCGCGACAATGATTTCAAGGAAGATTTTGGCGAGCTCTTCAGCCGTCCTGGCGTCGACCGTGCGGTTCAGGGCGACAATGCCGCCGAAAATCGAAACCGGATCGGCCTCGTAAGCGCGCTGATACGCTTCAAACAGCGTCTCGCCCGTGCCGACGCCGCAGGGGTTGGCGTGCTTGACGGCGACGGCGCAGGGGGTGTCGGGGAATTCCTTGATGACGCTGAGCGCGCCGTCCAGGTCGCCGATGTTGTTATACGACAGTTCCTTGCCGTGCAGCTGATGTACGCCGGCCACCGTGCCGTCAAACCCGCGGCCCACTTCGCGGTAAAAAGCCGCCGTTTGGTGCGGGTTTTCGCCGTAGCGCAGATCCTGCGCCTTTTCAAAGGTAAAGGTCAGCGTCGGCGGGTATTCGACGCCGGCTTTGTGCGCCAGATAGCGCGCGATGAGCGCGTCGTAATGGGCCGTGTGCTCGAACACCTTCTGCGACAGCAGGAACTTCTGCTGCCGGGTGATGGTGCCGGCGCGCAGCGCGTCTAAAATGGTGCCGTAGTCGGCGGGGTCGACGACGACGCAGACGTCCTGCCAGTTTTTTGCCGCGGCGCGCAGCATGGTCGGGCCGCCGATGTCGATGTTTTCGATGGCCTCTTCCAGCGTGACGTCGGGCCGCAGGATGGTCTCTTTAAAGGGGTACAGGTTGATGGCCACGACGTCGATGGGGACAATGCCCAAATCGTGCAGCTGCTGCATGTGCTCCGGTTTGTCGCGCATGGCGAGAATACCGGCGTGCACCGCAGGGTGCAGCGTCTTGACGCGGCCGTCGAGACATTCGGGAAAGCCCGTGACGTCCGACACCTCGGTGCACGGCACCGAAGCGGCCGCCAGCGTGCGGGCCGTCCCGCCCGTCGACAGGATTTCATAGCCCAGTTCGGAAAGGCCGCGGGCAAACTCGACAATGCCCGCCTTGTCGGAAACGCTCAGTAAAGCGCGGGGCTTTTGCATAAACGAACCCTCCTATAATATCGTGACCTTGCGCCCGTCGACAGACAGGCGGTTTTGACAGAAAAGTGCGACGGCCTGGGGCAGCAAAAGGTGTTCGCACTGCTCCATGACCCGTTTTTGCAGGCTTTCGGGCGTGTCGCCGGGTAAAACGTCGACAGCCTTTTGCAGGACGATGGGCCCGCCGTCCGGCTCGCCGGTGACAAAATGGACCGTCGCCCCCGTCACCTTGACGCCGTAGCGCAGCACGGCTTCGTGAACCCGCAGCCCGTACATCCCCCGGCCGCAAAAGGCGGGGATGAGCGACGGATGGATGTTGAGCATCCGGTTTTCGTATTTTTGGCAGAAAGCTTCGTCCAAAATGGTGAGAAAACCGGCGTAGACCAGAAGGCCGGGGTTAAGCGGCGCGAGCAGATCCTCGAGCGCACGGGAATAGGCTTCGGCCGAACCGTACTGCTTCCGCGGCAGCACATGGGCAGGAATGCCGGCCTGCCGGGCGCGCTCCAGGGCATAGACCCCTTCGCGCGAAGAAACGACGGCCGCGATGCGCCCGCCGCCCAGTTCGCCGCGCGACTGCGCGTCGATGAGCGCCTGTAAATTGGTGCCGCCGCCCGAAACCAGGACGACGATGTTCAGCATATCTCGACGCCCTGTTCGCCCGGGACACATTCGCCGATGACGGCGGCTTTTTCGCCGGCGGCCGTCAAAACGCGCACCGCCTCGTCGGCCTGCGCGGCCGGGACGCCGACGACCAGCCCGACGCCCATGTTGTAAGTGTTGTACATGTCGCGCTCGGGGATGCCGCCCTTTTCGGCGATGAGCCGGAAAATGGGGGGGACGGGCATGGCGTTTTTGTGTACGCGGGCGCGTACGCCGCCGGGCAGCATACGGGGGATGTTTTCATAAAAGCCGCCGCCCGTGATGTGGCTGACCGCGCGCACGTCGACGGCCGCCTGCAAAGCCTGCAGCGCGCGGACATAGATACGGGTCGGGGTCAGAAGGGCCTCGCCCAGCGTTGTGCCCAGCTCGGGGATATGGGCAGCCAGGGTTTCTTTTTCCGTGCCGAAGACGCGGCGCACCAGCGAAAAGCCGTTGGAATGAACGCCCGACGACCCGACGCCGATTAAGGCGTCGCCCGGCGCGAGGCGCTTCCCGTCGATGATCTTTTTTTCATCGACCAGGCCGACGGCAAAGCCGGCCAGGTCGTATTCGCCCTCGGGGTAAAAGCCGGGCATTTCGGCGGTCTCGCCGCCGACCAGCGCGCAGCCGGCCTGGCGGCAGCCTTCGGCCACGCCCGAAACGATGTCGGCCGCGACGGCAGGGCTCAGCTTGCCGACGGCCAGATAGTCGAGAAAGAACAGTGGCTTGGCGCCGCCGCAGGCAATGTCGTTGACGCACATGGCGACGCAGTCGATGCCGACCGTGTCGTGCTTTTCAAGCACAAAGGCCAGCTTGAGCTTGGTGCCGACGCCGTCGGCGCCCGAGACCAGCACCGGCTTTTCCATGCCCGAAAGGTCGGGGGCGAACATGCCGCCGAAACCGCCGATGGTGCCAAGCACGCCGGGGATATAAGTGCTTTCGACCATGGGGCGGATGCGTTTTACGGTGTCGTAACCGGCCGTGACGTCAACGCCGGCCTTTTTATAGCTTTCGGAATGGCTGTCCTGATGGCTCATTTCTAAAGGCTCCCTTCACCGATTCATTCTTTTCGGGCCGGGGCTTATTCCCGGCCGCTCCAGCAGTAGGTACAGACCTTGTCGCGGGGCAGGCCGATGGCCTCTAAAACGCCGTCGAGCGACTGGTAGCCCAGAGAGTCAAAGCCCAGTTTTTCGCAGATGGCCTTGAGCATACACTGGCCGCGGCAGGTCGTGGCGTCCGCGTATTCGTCCAGGTGCTTCTGCCCCTCGTCGCCCTCGAGCTCCTGCACGGTGCGGCGGGCGATGAGCTCCATGTCCGACGTGCCGCGCGAAAAGTTGAGGTATTTGCAGCTGTACATGATGGGCGGGCAGGCCGAACGCATGTGGACTTCTTTGGCCCCCGACGCGTAGAGGAAGTCGACGGTTTCGCGCAGCTGCGTGCCGCGCACGATGGAGTCGTCGACGAACAGAAGACGTTTGCCGTCGATGAGCTCGGGGATGGGGATCTGCTTCATTTTGGCGACCTGGTTGCGCACCGCCTGGTTTTCCGGCATGAAAGAGCGCGGCCAGGTCGGGGTGTACTTGATAAACGGCCGGGCAAAGGTCTGGCCGCTCTGGCTGGCGTAGCCGATGGCGTGGGCAATGCCCGTGTCGGGCACGCCGGCCACATAGTCGACTTTGGGCAGCACCCCGCGTTCCTGCTCGCTTTTGGCCATGATCTCGCCGTTGCGGTAGCGCATGAGCTCGACGTTGACCCCTTCGTAGTTGGAATTGGGGTAGCCGTAATAGGTCCACAAAAAGGCGCAGATTTTCATCTCGCTGCCCGGACGCGACAGCGTCTCGAACCCGTTGCTCGTGATGCGGACGATTTCGCGCGGGCCCAGCTCGTACGCGTCGCTGTAACCCAGCTTGTGGTAGGCAAAGGACTCAAACGATACACAGCAGCCGTCGGCGTTCTGCCCGATGAGTACGGGCAGGCGGCCAAAGCGGTCGCGCGCGGCGATAATTTCGCCCTCGCTCGTCAAAACGAGCAGGGTCAGCGAGCCGTCGATCAGCCTTTGCGCATGCAGGATGCCGTCGACCAGGTTGTCCTTCTGGTTGATGAGCGCGGCGACCAGCTCGGTAGCGTTGACCTTGCCCGAGCTCATGGCCATGAACTGATGGCCGTGGTCGGAAAAATACTGGGCGATCAGCTCTTCGTCGTTGCGGATGATGCCGACCGTCGTCAGCGCGTAAAGGCCCAGGTGCGAACGCACGAGAAGGGGCTGCGGGTCGGTGTCGCTGATGCACCCGATGCCGCTGCACCCGTGGAAATCGTGCAGATCTTTTTCAAACTTGGTGCGGAACGGGGTGTTTTCAATCGAGTGGATCTGGCGCTGAAAACCGTCTTCCCTGTCGTAAATGATCATGCCGCCCCGGCGGGTGCCGAGGTGGGAATGGTAGTCAACGCCGAAAAAAATGTCCAAGACGCAGTCGCGCTTTGAAACAGCGCCGAAAAAGCCTCCCATGAGGTTGCCTCCGTAATCGCAGCCGCAGGGCTCAGCCCATCACGCGGCGCAGGACTTCCTGGTACGCGTCTTCGACGTTGCCCAGGTCGCGGCGGAAACGGTCCTTGTCGAGCTTTTCGCCCGTCTTGCTGTCCCAGAAGCGGCAGGTGTCGGGCGAGATTTCGTCAGCCAGCACAATGGCGCCGTCGGGCAGCTTGCCGAACTCGAGCTTGAAGTCGATGAGGTTGATGCCGCATTCGAGGAAAAAGGCCTTGAGCACGTCATTGACTTTAAAGGCGTACTTTTTGATGGTCTCAATTTCTTCGGGCGTGGCCAGCTTGAGGGCGACGGCATGGTAGCTGTTGATGAGCGGATCGCCCAGCGCGTCGTTTTTATACGAAAACTCAATGGTCGGGCTGTCATTGACAATGCCCTCTTCAACGCCGTAGCGCTTGGCGAAGCTGCCGGCCGAGACGTTGCGGATGATGACTTCGAGCGGCACGATGTGCACCGACTTGACCAGCGTTTCGCGGTCGGACAGCTCGCGGACAAAGTGGGTGGGCACGCCGGCCTGTTCAAGCTTCTGCATCAGGAAATTGGTCAGCTTGTTGTTGATAACGCCCTTGCCGGAAATGGTGCCCTTTTTCTCGCCGTTAAAGGCGGTGGCGTCGTCTTTGTAGTCGACGATGACAAGCGCAGGGTCGTCGGTCTGAAAGACCTTTTTAGCTTTGCCTTCATAAATCATATCGAGCTTTTGCATGGCGAATTCCTCCCTGAAATCAGTCGTTGTACTGTTTTTGTACTTTTTCATCTTTTTTCATGACCTTTTCAGCCATTTCTTTTTTGTGCTGCAAAAGGGCTTCGGCCAGCCCGCCGTCGGCCAGCGCGAGAATCTGCACGGCGAGCAGGGCGGCGTTTTCGGCGCCGCCGATGGCGACGGTGGCCACCGGCACGCCCGACGGCATCTGCACGGTGGACAAAAGGCTGTCCAGCCCGTCAAGCGTGCTCGATTTGATGGGGATGCCGATGACGGGCAGCGTGGTGCCGGCCGCCATGACGCCGGCCAGATGGGCGGCCTTGCCGGCTGCGGCGATGATGCAGCCGAAGCCCTGTTCGCGCGCCGTGCGCGACAGCTCTTCGGCGACGAGCGGCGTGCGGTGCGCCGAACACACCCGGACGGAAAAGGGGACGGAAAAACGCTTCAGCGTTTCCATGCACGGCTCAAGCGCCGGCAGATCGGAATCCGAACCCATGACGACCATGACTTTTTTCAAAACGATCTCCCTTTCTTTTGCGGCGGAAATCTAAAGAGCATCCTCGTCGGGATGCTCTTTGACACAGGGCTGCACTATTGGAACCGGTGGGACGCAGCGGCGCACTGACCCGCAGTGCGGCTGCTGGAACCGCTATTCAGGCAAAGCCGCTGAGCCATTGGCAGACATCCTCCGCAATTCATTCAATATACTTCTGATTTTATCCTAATCGGTCAAAAAAATCAATGTTTTTTCATGGTTTTACAGGCGGTTTGGCATTTTAACCAAAAAAACAGCTGCGCGCGCGGAAAACCGTCGTAGACTTGGGCACGGGCGGGCAAAAACCCGTTTGACATTTGCGGCGCGATGTGTTGAAATAAGGGGTAGATACACAGGGGAGGAATGGGTATGCAGAGCAAACCGACAGGGGCCGAACTGAAACAGCTGGGCTGCAACTGCGCGCAGGCCGTGCTGGTGGCCATGGGCGATGTGACGCGGATTTCTGACGAGCAGGCCTGCCGCACGGCGTGCGGCTTCGGCGGCGGGATGCGCGCCGGCGAACTGTGCGGCGCGGCGACGGGGGCCGTCATGGCCATCGGGCTGGCGCTGGGCAACGCGTCGTGGACCGATTCCGGCACGCGTGATCGCGCCTATGCGGCGGTCATCGAGTTCAACCGCCGCTTCAAAGAGCGGTTCGGCACACTGATCTGCCGCGAGCTGCTGGGCTTTGACACCAGCACGCCCGAGGGGAAAAAGCTCCTTCACGAAAGCCCCGAAAAGCGCCGCCAGTGCCTGGGCTACATCACCGAAGCCGAACGTATGGCCCGCGGCGTCATCGCCGAATGGAAGAGCGGCAATTTTTAATGTGCATTTAATTGCGCGCGCTGCGGCAAAGGGATATAATAGAGACATCAAATATTTAGGAGTTGCAAAACAGGCTATGAGCAATCAGTCAGGCAGCGGCCGTACAGACGTCTGGAACTGGGTTCTTACGCTTTTGATGCTGTGGATCTTTTTTCCGCTCGGCGTCATTCTGCTCGTCATCAATTTGAAAAAGGCGTTCGAAGCGCCGCCGTCCCGCACATCGCGCCCCGCTGCGCGGCCCATGGCCATGCGCCGCCCGGACAGCCAGTGGACCCCCGTAGAGCCGGTCGGGCGGCGGCAGACCGTCCCCATACCGCCCGCCGGCCGGCAGCCCGCACAGCCGTCCCCTCAGCGGAATGAAAAGAAAAGCCGCCGATCGGCCGAGGCGCGCGGCGTCATGCCTCTGCGCATCGGAGGCGCCTGCCTGATTGTCGCCGGGCTGTTCGGCATGGCCGAACCGCTGGAATGGCTGCTGCGCCTGGGCTTTAGTTTTTACGATCTCTGGGAGCTTTTGCGCTGGCTCGGCTTTGCCGCCTGCGGCGCGGCCCTGATCCTGGTCGCCGAACGCCGCCGCCGCAGGGCCGGGCGCTATGCCGACTACCTGGCCGTCATCGGCGACAGCCAGGCGCTGTCGCTCGACTTCATCGCTTCGGCCACGGGCCGGCCTTATGAGACGGTAACCGACGATTTGCAGGACATGATCCGGCAGGGATATTTCGGCGACGAGACCTATCTGGATCTGGCAGAACGGTGTTTTGTCGCCTGCCATGCCGCCGCGCCCCGCCGCGACGTGCGGCACGACGAGCCGGCCGCGGCCCCGGCTGATGAACCGGCACCGGGCCGCTACCCCGAGGAAGAGCAGCTGCGCGTCCTGAACGACAGTATCGCCGACGAACATGTGTCGGCCTGCATGGACAGGCTGGAAGAGCTGACCCACAAAATTTTCACCTATGTCGAGGCGCACCCCGAAAAAGAAAGCCGCGTGCGGAGGTTCCGCGCCCACTACCTGCCCCGGACCATCAAAATCTGCGAATCCTACGCCCGGTTTGAAGAGCAGGGAGTCAAAGGCGACAACATCCGTGCGGCCATGCGCGAGGTCGAAGAGGTCATGGACTCGCTGGTGCGCGGGTTTGAAAACCAGCTCGACATGCTGTTTGACGACGAAGCGCTCGACGTTTCGACCGACATCAGCGTGCTCGAGAGCATGATGGCCCCCGCAGAGCTTAAAATCGAGGATTTTCTGCCTAAAAAGGCACAGTGAAACGGCGCCGGGCAGGTTCATGCAGCGAAGAGCGGGCAGGGGGCGGCAGCCTCTTGCCCGCTTTTTCCGGCCTTGCCGCGCGTCGGCGGCCGGTTGTGAAAGGGAAGATATGCGGTACAACAAAACGGTCAGGCTGAAAGACGGCAGGGAATGCTGCCTGAGAAACGGGACGGAAAGCGACGGCCAGGCGGCCGTCGACCTCTGGCGCCTGACGCACGGGCAGACCGATTATCTGCGGTCTTACCCGGACGAGGGAAGCGCTGACGCGGCGCAGGAAGGCCGGCTTTTGCGGGAAAAAGAGGAAAGCCCAAACGAAATTGAAATGCTCGCTGTGGTCGGCGGCACGGTCGCAGGGAGCGCGGGAGTCACGGCGGCGGGCACGAAATACAAGGTGCGGCACCGCGCCGTGTTCGGCGTCAGCGTTGACCGGGAATATTGGGGGCTGGGGATCGGAACGGCGCTGCTTTCGGCGTGCATCGAATGTGCCAGGGCGGCGGGATATGTCCAGCTCGAGCTCAATGTGACGGCCGGAAATGCGCGCGCGCTGTCCATGTATGAAAAAGCGGGGTTTGCTGAATACGGCAGAAACCCCAAAGGCTTTTATTCACGCCTGTCCGGCTTTCAGGAAGTGATCCATATGCGGCTGGAGCTGTGACCGGCGCGCCTGGCGTCCGGACGAAAGCCGCGATCTTTTGCAAAGCGCCCTGTGAGGGCGCTTTTCTGCTGTGCGTACGGGGACAAACCCTTGCACAGGCCGGGAAAAACGGGTATAATGGGAACCACAGGCGGCGCCGGGCGCCGCAGCAAGGAGGAACGCCATGAACAAAGAGCTATTGCGGCGGCTGCCGCAGATCGACGAAGTCCTGCGCCTGAACGCGCTGCGCAGCGCCGCCGATCGCTGGGGCCATGACCTGGCGGCCGCACACGTCCGCTCCGCTATCGACGATTTGCGGCGCGATATTCTGGCGGGGGGCGAGCCCGACGTCTCGCCCGATGCTGTCGCCCAAAGCTGTGTGCGCGCCCTCGAGCGCGGGCAGCGCCCGTCGCTGCGCCGCGTCATCAACGCGACGGGCGTGGTGCTGCATACCAACCTGGGCCGCGCCCCGCTGTGCGAAGAGGCGGCGCAGGCCGCCGCAGACGTCGCCCGCCGGTACAATACCTTGGAATATGACGCCGCCGCCGGCCGCCGCGGCAGCCGGTACAGCCACGTAGACGGGCTTTTGTGCAGCCTGCTCGGCTGTGAAAGCGCCATGGTCGTCAACAACAATGCCGCAGCCGTTCTTCTGGTGCTCAGCACCCTGGTCCGCGGCCGCGAGGCCGTGGTGTCGCGCGGCGAGCTCGTCGAAATCGGCGGCTCGTTCCGCGTGCCCGAAATTATGGAGATGAGCGGCGGCATTTTGCGCGAAGTGGGCACCACCAACAAGACCCATCCGCAGGACTATGTTTCGGCCATCGGCGAGCAGACGGCCGCCATTTTAAAGGTACATACCAGCAATTACCGGATCCTGGGCTTTGCCGAAGAGGTTTCAGCTGCCGAGCTGGTCGGGCTGGCCCACGAACACGGGCTGCCCATGCTCTATGACCTCGGTTCGGGCGCGCTGTGCGACCCGCAGCGCACCGGCCTGGGCGACGAACCCACCGTTTTGCAGGCCATGGCGTCGGGGGCCGACGTCGTCTGCTTCAGCGGGGACAAGCTGCTGGGCGGGCCGCAGGCCGGCATCATCGCCGGCAAAAAGCAGTACATCGACCAGATGAAAAAAAACCCGCTGACGCGCGCCCTGCGCATTGACAAGATGACGCTGGCCGCCCTGGAAGCAACGCTGCGCGTCTATCAGGACAGCGAAAAGCCCTATGCGCACATCCCCATCCTTGAAATGCTGTCCCTGCCCGAAGAGGTTCTGCGCGGCCGCGCGGAAGATTTGTGCGCCCGCCTGAAGGGCGCCGGCGTCAGCTGCCAGTGCGTGCCCGAGGGCGGACAGGTCGGGGGCGGCAGCGTGCCCACCCGTTTGCTGCCCACATACTGCGCGGCCATCGACGACAAGCGGGTTTCGGCGGCCGTTCTCGACGAGCGCCTGCGCGGGCGCGACGTGCCGATCGTCGGCCGCATTGCCCACGACCGCCTGCTGCTCGACATGCGGACGCTGCTGCCCGGCGACATCGACGAGCTGGCCGCCGCCGTGACGGAGGTTTTTGCCCAATGACAACAGGACAGTCGCTCAGCAACATCATTATCGGCACGGCAGGCCATGTCGACCACGGCAAAACCTGCCTGATCCGCGCCCTGACGGGCATTGACACCGACCGCCTGCAGGAGGAGAAAAAGCGCGGCATCACCATCGAACTGGGCTTTGCCTATCTCGACCTGCCCGACGGACGCCGTGCGGGAATCATTGACGTGCCGGGACATGAAAAATTTATCAAAAACATGCTGGCGGGCGCGGGCGGCATCGACATCGCCATGCTGGTCGTGGCCGCCGACGAAGGGGTCATGCCCCAGACCGTCGAGCATCTGGGAATTTTGTCCCTGCTCGGCATTGCGCAGGGCGTTGTCGTCATCACCAAAGTCGACACCGTCGACCCCGACTGGCTGGAGCTGGTGCGCGAGGATGTCGCTGAGCGGGTGCGCGGCACCTTTTTAGAGGGCGCGCCCATGGTCAACGTCTCGTCTTATACCGGCCAGGGCATCGGCGAACTGCGGCAGATTCTGTTTGATATGATTGAAAAGGGCGCGGGCAAGAATCTTGATGCGGCTTTCCGCATCCCGGTTGACCGTGTCTTTACCATGGAAGGTTTCGGTACCGTCATCACCGGGACTCTGATCGAGGGCACGCTCGACGAGGGCG
Organism: uncultured Clostridia bacterium; assembly: GCA_944381055.1. GTDB lineage: Bacteria > Bacillota > Clostridia > Oscillospirales > Butyricicoccaceae > Ventrousia. Next base: position 65,850 of record CALWJQ010000013.1, read on the forward strand.
AAGAGATCATGGTTTACCCCGCGCGGCGCACGACCCGCGCGCGCGGTTTGCAGGTTCATTCCCGGCCGACGGAACGGGCCTATGCCGGCCAGCGCGTGGCCGTCAATCTGGCGGGGCTGAAAAAAGGCGAGATCGACCGTGGCAGCGTGCTCGCCCCGCGCGGTTCGCTGCCTGTGTCCATGATGGCCGACGTACGGCTGCGGCTGCTGCCCGGCGGCGAACGCACGGTCAAAAACAACTCGCGCCTGCATTTTTATCACGGTTCGCGCGAGGTTTTGTGCAAGGTCATTCTGCTCGACGCCGAAGAGGTCGGCTCGGGCGCGCAGTGCTACGCCCAGCTGCGGTTTGAAGAAGAAGTGTCGCTCAAAGCGGGTGACCGTTTTGTCGTGCGGTTTTATTCGCCGCTCGAGACGGTGGGCGGCGGCGTTGTCCTGGACCCCGACCCCTTTAAGCACAAGCGTTTTGACGAACAGGCGCTCGCAGATTTGAGCGTCAAGGAGACGGGCAGCGATGAACAGCGGCTCGAAGTACTGGTGCGCGAGCACAGCGCGGGCTTTCAGACGGCCGGGTTTTACGCGCCGCTTTTGGGTCGCCGGCCCGAACGCACGCAGGAGCTGCTCGCGCTGCTCGAAGAAAACGGCCGGATTCTGCCGGTCGGCGGCGGGCGGTATGTGCACCGCGACTACGCGCAGAGTATCAAGCGCCGGGCGCTTGACATCCTGACCGAGTTCCACAAACAGCAGCCTCTGAAAGGCGGAATGCGCCGCGAAGAGCTGCGTTCACGCCTGCTGCCGCGCGCCGAACTGGCGCAGGTCGACGCGCTGATCGACATTTTTATCGCGCAGAAGGCTGTGAAAGAAATCAAGGGCCTTGTTTCGGTTCAGTCCTTTAAGGTCGAACTGAGCGAAGAACTGGAAAAACTAACCGCCGAGCTGCAAAAGCTGTACCGTGAGGCGGCGTTTGCGCCGCCGGCGACCGACGAGGTGCTGGAAAAATACAAAAAAGTCCGGCAGATCGATCAGGTGCTGACCGCCATGATTGGCGACGGCGCGCTGGTGCGCCTCGACGCGCAGATCTATATGGATGCGCAGTGCGTGGAAAAGGCGCGCGGAGTCTGCCGCGAGGCCATTGGCAAAAACGGTCAGATGACGCTGGCCGAGTTCCGTGACCTGCTGGGTACGTCGCGGAAGTTTGCCGTCGCCCTGCTCGAATACTTTGACCGGCAGAAGTTCACCAGAAAAGTCGGCGACGCCCGTGTCCTGGCGTGAGAAAAATCGGTGGACACTCTTGCCAATCGGGAAAAAGCATGGTATAATTATTAAACGGCTGTTTCTGGATAAAAAAGCAGAGACAGCCGTCATATGGGAGTAGATGGGTGCTGGTGTGCCCCCTGGTCTTCAAAACCAGTGATGGGGGTTAATAGCCTCCTAGGTGGGTTCGATTCCCACATATTCCCGCCAGACAAAAAGCCCCGCAATCACTGCGATTGCGGGGCTTTTTTCGCGTTTGCAACGGGTTTCAGGCTGTTTTACGGGTAAAATTGTGACGCTCATATGAATTGATAATCACCCGAAAAGCACTGCTTTTCACGCAAAATACAACACGAAACACAACAGAAAGCCGCCCGGAAATGCCGGGCGCGAAATCGGATATACAGTGAACGCAAATGGTGATAGAATAAAGGCAAACTGCCTTAAGATTCATTATAGCAAGACAGGTACCCATGCTGTACCGTTTTCGGGAAGGTGGAAAAAGTGAAAATCAATCATCCAGAGAGATATGTGGGGAAAAGAGTTCGTGTTGTATCGTTGCAGGGTACGGCAACAGCTGGGCAATTTATCGGCTATAACTATGATTATGACGATAATGGAAATGAGTTTGTTGAGTTTGATATTGATGCTGATTTTGGAATCGGATATGTATTTTCAGAGCATGAAGTTGAAAATATTGAAATCATAGGGGGAATAAAAGTGGCCAGAAGTCCAATCGCGACCCATGCATGTCCGTTGTATAACCGGGATGTGACATGGTCGGAGTGCTGTGAAGTGCAGGAAGTGCGCGAGGATGAAATGGAACTGAAGTGGCTGCGCGAGCCGTTTGACCGCGCGCAGGCCGATGAGATATGTACCCGCTGCCGCTGGTATGTTGTGTCAAAAGGAGAGTGACATGATAAGAACCATCGGGGGGCGGAAGTGGTACTGCTGTCCGCACTGCGGGAAGAAACTGTGAATCTTGGAGAAATGAAGAGTTTTCAAAGGCGATCATTGATGCCCAAAAAGCTTTTGATGACAAGCCGGAAGTGCTCATAATGCATGTAAAGAAGAATACAACAGGCTTTTTATCCGACATTCTGAGCGCTATTTGTAATGGGGAATATGATTTGCCGTTTTCTCATGAAAAAGAATACTGGATACAAAAGGGAAACAAGGAAAAAGAGATTTTTGCCAACCTGTTTTCTGTTGAAGCTTATGAAGACCAGGAATCCATCGACTTTTTGCACAAACACTTTCCGGATATGATGCAAGCATATGAAAATCTATGGTGAGGAGTAGATGGTATGTATGTCGCACCGACAGATGCAAAAATTGTGAACTCGGAAGAAGTTTGGGAACTCAAAAGGCAATACGAAGAACGCTTTGGAGAACGGTTCATTCCGTTCAACTACCCCGATTTTCCAGGTGACGAAAATACGCTGCCGGGGCAGGCTTATAAAAATGCCATCATCCATGCGTTAGAAGAAGGCAAACCGTATCACATCGTGTCCAAACGATACAATGTGATTGACCATTGAAGTAAAACAGAGAAAAAAGGGACATGATAAGAAGTATATATAGAAATCAATATCCGAGAGCCAAGAGCCGAAACTGTCGGGAAACCGGCGGCTTCGGCTCTTTTTATTTCGGCCGACGGGCCCTGGCAGGGGAACGCGACGTACTTTCGGGCCGTTTGACTCTTTGAAACCCTGCAATTCCGAAGGCTCACAGGGCTTTTGCGCAAAAAAATTCTCCGGAGACTGGCCGCGCTCCGGAGAGTATGGTGCTGGTGACCGGGATCGAACCGGTACGAGTGTTACCTCACGGGATTTTAAGTCCCGGGCGTCTGCCTGTTCCGCCACACCAGCATGCTGGGTTTTCAGTATATCACGAAGGGGGGCATGGCGTCAACTCCCCGCTGAAATCGCTGCGCTGGATTTCAGCGGGGGCCTAACCCCACTCGGCTCACTTCGCTCGAGCCTCGCGGGGGCCCCTTCAATTTAATTGCTCCGGGTCGGCAAAGCCTCCCCTGCGCGTACGGCGGCACCGGCCGCCGTCCCGGCTGCGCCGGGTCCCACTCGGCTCACTTCGCTCGAGCCTCGCGGGGGCCCCATTTATTTAATTGCTTCGGGGCAAATGAATTGCCCCTGCGCACACGCCGCCACCCGGCGGCGTCCCGGCGAAGCCGGGTCCGGGGATGCTGCATGGATGTTTGTCTATCGCCGGCGCGTCCCATCGGGCCCTGCGTCATCCTCGCGAAGCGAGCTTGACGCCCCAAGCACCAATCTGAAGCTGGAGATTGATTCAACGGTACAGTCGCCGCGCGGCTCAAGGCGCTTGCCGCCGTCCGCGCGGCATTGGTTACGTCTTGGGCGTTTTTTGGTACTTTTTGTCGCTCGTGACAAAAAGTACGGCCTTTCTTTGCGCCGTGCTGCCGTGCAGCGAGCTGCTGGCCTTTTCGTATCCGCATCAAAAGACCGGCCTTCACCCCTGTGGGGCAAGGAAATCAAAAAGGCCATCCGGCAGGATGGCCTTTTTGACTGGAACAAAGGAAAAAGGAGCGGCTCTATGAAAGAGTGAGGTATGGCAAATCAGCGATAGATGATGTCTTCGCGGTGCGGGCCGTTTGAAATGTAGGTGACAGGGCAGCCGATTTCGCGTTCGACAAATTCGACGTAGCGCCGTGCATTTTCGGGCAAGTCCTCAAAACGGCGAATGCCGCGCAGGTTGCACTTCCAGCCCGGAAGGGTGGTGTAAACCGGCTTGGCGCGGTTCAAAAGCGGCGTGACCGGGAAATCGCGGGTCATGCGGCCGTCGATTTCGTAGGCGGTGCAGACCGGAATGTCGTCCAGATACCCCAGTACGTCGATAAGCGACAGCGCGACGTCGGTCGTGCCTTGCAGCATACAGCCGTAGCGGGTGGCGACGGTGTCCAGCCAACCTACGCGGCGGGGCCGCCCGGTCGTCGCGCCGTATTCGCCGCCGTCGCCGCCGCGATCGCGCAGTTCGCGCGCCTGTTCACCTGACAGTTCGCTGACAAAAGCGCCTGCGCCGACGGCCGAGGAGTAGGCTTTGACCACTGTGATGATCTGCCGGATGGCGTGGGGCGGAATGCCCGCCGCGCCAACCGATGCAAAACCGGCCAGCGGCGACGACGAGGTGGTAAAGGGATAAATGCCGTTGTCCGGATCCTTGAGCGCGCCCAGCTGGCCTTCAAGCAGAATGTCCTTGCCCGCCCGTACGGCCTGGTGCAGAAACAGCGCGGTGTCGCCGATCAGGGGCCGCAAACGCTCGCGGTAAGAACACAGGGAATCATACAGCGCTTTGGGGTCAAGGCGCTCGGAAGAATGATAGACTGCTTCGAGCGAGGCGTTTTTAACCTCGCACAGCGCAGTCAGCCGTTCAAGCAAAGGCTGATCTTCAAAGATCTCGCAGACCTGCAAACCGATTTTCAGATATTTATCGGAATAAAACGGGGCAATGCCCGATTTGGTCGACCCAAAGCTGTTTTTTCCCAGACGCTCTTCTTCGAGCCGGTCAAACAGGATGTGATAAGGCATGACGATCTGGGCCCGGTCAGAAATGAGCAGACGCGGGTGCGGCACGCCGGCCTTGAGCAGCCCGTCGAGTTCGGCAAAGAGACGCTCCAGATTGAGAGCGACGCCCTGCGCAATGATGTTGGTCGTGCTCTGGCGGAAAACGCCCGATGGCAGCAGGTGCAGAGCAAATTTGCCGTATTCGTTGATGATGGTGTGACCGGCGTTGGCGCCGCCCTGAAAACGGACAACAACGTCGCTTTTGCCGCCCAAAAGGTCGGTCATTTTGCCCTTGCCTTCGTCGCCCCAGTTGGCGCCGACAATAGCGCGGACCATGCAATCAGCTCCTCCTTTTTGTCGATGGTTCTATTGTAGCACGTGCAAATCGAAAAATGCAAACGAGGATTTTTTATATTCGGCATTAGATAAACTTATACCATTTGCTCGAGCAATCGACTGGCAGCGGTGGACAGCGGCAGCCGGCCGTCGTACACCAGGCAGATATTGCGGGGCGGGGGCGACGGCGACAGAGCCAGCTCGAACAGCCGGCCGTCGCGCAGCAAGGGCAGGGCAAAATTGCGTACCAGGCTGCCGACGCCCATGCCGCGGGCGGCGAACTGCGCAATGAGCGGGCTGGTCGCCAGCTCGAACGCGGGCTGCAGATGGACGCCGTGTTCAGATAAAAAGGCATCGATGTACCGGCGGGTGCTGGTGTTCTGTTCAAGGCAGACAATGGGCAGGCCGGCCAGCTGCGGCGGGGACAGGACGCGGCCGCGCAGGTCGTCAAAACGGGAGCCCGCGACAAAGACGTCCTGGATTTCACTGACCGGGCGGACGACCAGCCCGGCCTGCCCGTTGACGGGGGAGGAAACCGCGCCGAAGTCAATGGCGCCGTCGTGCAGCAGGCGCAGCGTTTCAGGCGTTGACACATTGGTCACCGAGATATGAACCCCGGGATAGCGGTTGTGGAAGGCTTCGAGGTGTTCGAGCAGAAAAAACTCAAGCGTCATGTCCGACGCGCCGATGCGGATGCTGCCGCTTTCCAGCCCGCGCACCTGCCGCAGGTATTTTTCGCCCTGCGCAATGCTTTCGACGCCGCGGGCGACAAACCGGTACAGCTCTTCGCCCTCGGGCGTCAGCCGCATCCCCCGCGGCGTGCGGACAAATAAAATAACCCCCAGTTCCTGTTCGAGCAGGCGCAGGCACTGGCTGACCGCCGACTGGGTGATGTAAAGGGCCTGCGCGGCGCGTGAGACGCTGCCCTGCCGCGCGATTTGGTAAAAGACGCGATACCATTCCAGGCTGATGGCCAAACATTACCACTCCTAATCAATCAGCAGAAACCTATCACTCATTCTAATAACAGTTTATCACACTTTTTCCCGCTTGCAAAGCAGCCGTGACAATGCTACAATGGGTTCATCACATCTATGGGGCCGCGCGCCCCGGAAAAGAAAGAGGTAGAAAGCATATGAGATCACTGATGCGTCGCACCCTTTCCCTGGCACTGGCCGCCGCGCTTTTAATAGGCGGGCTGCTGATGCCCGCAGCGGCGTCGGGCGCGAGCGAAGAAAGCACCGCAAACGCCGATCACCTCAACGCTCTCGGGCTGTTCCAGGGCACCGAGAACGGTTATGAGCTCAACAACACTCCCGACCGCACGCAGGGCCTGGTCATGCTGATCCGCCTGCTCGGCCGTGAGCAGGAAGCGCTTTCGGGCAGCTACACTCACCCGTTTACCGACGTTGCCGCGTCGGGCTGGGAAGCCCCCTATGTCGGCTACGGTTATGAGACCGGCCTGACCAGCGGCGTGGGCGGCGGCCTGTTCGGCGGCAGCCAGACGCTGGCTGCGCGCGACTATGTCACCTTTTTGCTGCGCTCGCTGGGTTACAGCGATGCAGACGGCGATTTCACCTGGCAGTATGCCCTGAGCTTTGCCGCACAGATCGGCATGATGACGACCGACGCCGCCATCGCGCTGTCGAGCGCCAGCTTCAACCGCGGCGACATGGTCGACCTGTCGTATTCGGCGCTGACCTGCCCGATGGCCGACGGCAGCGGCTCGCTGGCTGAAAAGCTGGCCGGCGAGGGCGTGTTCACCACGGCGCAGGGCCAGGCGGAAGGCGTCATCGGCGCCGGCGTCAAGGTCTATACCTACACCCCGTACCAGCCCCCGCGCGAAGAGGGCCCGGGCGTCACTTACAGCCGCCAGAGCGTCGCCGGCATTACGGCCGACGTCATCACCGTCGACCTGCTCAACCCCAAAGTCCGTGTCGAAGCCCGCCTGGTCAGCAACAAGGTCGGCGCGACCCAGTCGTTCGCCACCATCGCCCAGAACTCGGGCGCCAAAGCTGTCGTCAACGCCAACTTCTTTAATTCCGAGGGGAATAAGGCACTGATTGGCAGCCTGATGACGGGCGGCGAGCTGATGTACAGCATGACCGATTACACCACCCTGGGCATCCGCGACGACGGCTCGGTCACCTGGGGCCGCCCGTCCATGGCCGTGTGGCTCAAGGGCCCCAACACCACGGCCAAGCACTGGTTTGCCCGCGCCGTCAATGTTGACGCGGCTACGTATCACAACACCGGCTATTCCGTCATGTACACCCCGGCCTATGGCACCAGTGTGACGGCGCCGTGCAACGGTTACGCCATCGAGGTTCGCAACGACGTCGTCACCGCCTATACGTCCTATGCGCCGGGCAGCGTCATCACCATCCCGGCCGACGGCTACGTCGTGCTGCTGGGCACCGCCATCACCGGGCTTTACCTGTATGAGCCCCCCGCAGTGGGCACCCCCATTACGACCGAGGTCTATCTGTTCACCGAGGATCCCGAGGGCTTTGATCCGGCCGGCGTGACGACGATGGTCGCCGGTTCGCCCTGCCTCATCAAAGACGGAGTTATCAGCAACGTTGTCGACGCCAACTTCGAGCTCGATAAATTCACCAAGGGCGCCACGCCGCGCACCGCGGTGGGCACCACGGCCGACGGCCGCATGATTCTGCTGTCGACCAGCTCGGCCACCATGGATCAGCTCAAGCAGGCCATGCTGGCGCTCGGCTGCACCGACGCTGTCAACCTCGACGGCGGCGGCTCGTGCGGCATGTATTATGACGGCCAGATTCTGCACACCCCCGGCCGTCAGCTGACGGCTACGCTGCAAATCTTTGTCGACTGACCGCGTTTTATCTGCCGCCGCCCTGCCGGGGCGGCGGCAGAATTGATATGCATATAAGGAGGAGCAAGCATGAAAAACCCCGTCCGGTGGGATAACCTGAACACCCGCGAACTCAAGGCCTTGTCCGAACAGCAGGCCATTGTCCTGCTTCCCGTCGGTTCGACTGAACAGCACGGCCCGCACCTGCCCGTCGGCTGCGACAACCTGATGGCGACCGGCATGAGCGAGCGCATCGCCGCCGAACTTAACCGCCGCGGCAAACCGTGCGTCGTCGCGCCGTCGATTGCAGTGGCCAATTCGACCCACCACATGAGTTTCTGCGGATCCATGACCCTGCGTCCCGAAACGTACATGAACGTGCTTTTTGATTACTGCCGTTCCATTGCCAGCCACGGGTTCCGCAAGATCGTCATTGTCAACGGCCACGGCGGCAACGTCGCGCCGACCGAAACGGCGCTCATCGAAATTAACGAGACCCTGGGGTTCCCGGTGTACTTCACCGGGTACTGGAAAGGCGATAAAACGGCGCAGAGCGACATTTTGGAAAGCCAGACCGGTATGATTCACGCCTGCGAGGGCGAAACGTCGCTGCTGTGGGCGCTGGACGAGGAGTGGATCGACCCCATTTACAAAGAAACCAAGGGAAACCCGGGGTATCCGCTCGAAGCGGAAAACGACGGCACGCTGAGCACCTTCCACCGCATGGAATCCCACACCGAGAACGGCGTCATGGGCAATTCCTGGCTTGCGTCGCGTGAAAAGGGTGAAAAAATGGTCGAACGCATGGTCAAGGGCATGGCCGACGTTTTATGCGACGACCGCCTGTGGGAACAGCGCGTCTGATTTCCCTGCCTGTCCATATGGTTCCATATAGAAAAGAGAGGCTTCGGCCTCTCTTTTTCGTGTCATAGACAGAGCTGATAATCAATAAGCACGATAGAAAAATGCAATAAACAACTGGATGAACTTGGATATTTTGTATTTGACTTTGTGTAAAGCGTATGATTTAATATCAATCGAAAAGACAAGGTTACAAATGAAAGAAAAATCGTAAAATAAATAAATTAGAGCACGATTATTGATATTGGGGGTTAAATTTTGTTGAATAAGGGACAATCGGGCCGTTCGGGAAACAGACTGGTCGATATGCGCCTGCAGGGCAACCGGCCCGGAGACGCTGACGCAGCAGGACGGCTGACGCGCGAGCAGCTGCAGCTGCTCGAACAGAGAAAAAAGACCCCCGCACAGCGGGCGATGGACTTTGTCATCACGCTTTTGCCCATGCTGTGTTGCCTGATTGCCGTGCTCGAGTACCTGCTGGTGCCTGACAGATACGACAACGATGCGCCCGAGCGTTACCTCGTCCTGCTGGTTTTGCCTGCGGTGATTTACGCAGTGTTCTGGGCCGTGTCGCTGAGCCGGCTCAAAAGCACTTCCCGCCTGTACCAGCGTCTGCGTTATAAGGCGCCGCTGTACGCAGCCGTTTTTTTGCTGCTGGCGGTATTTGACTTTGCAACCCTCAAGACGGGCTACCTGACCCAGCCCTTTATACCATGGGTCAACAGCATCATCAACGCCGCCATCGGCGACTGGCAGTATCTGGGCATCAGTACGCTGTATACGCTGCGGCTGCTGTTTCTGGGGTATTTCAGCGGTGTGGCGGCAGGGCTGATTACCGGCATTGCCTGCGGGTACAGCCAGAAGGTTCGGTACTGGGTTGACCCCATCATCCGCATCCTCGGCCCGATCCCAACGGCGACGTGGGTTCCCCTTGTCATGATCCTGGCGGCTTCGCTGTTCGGCGGCTCGGTCTTCATTGTGGCGCTGGGCACATGGTTTGCCGTCACCATTGCGTCGATGACAGGCATTGCCAACATCGACCGCTCGTACTTCGAAGCGGCGCGCACGCTGGGCGCCAAAGGCAGCCAGCTGGTCTTCCGCGTGGCCATTCCCCAGGCCATGCCCAGCATCCTGCAGGGCATGACCCAGGGCATGAGCTCGGCCTGCGTCTCGCTGATGGTCGCCGAAATGCTCGGCGTTGAAGCCGGCTTAGGGTGGTACATCACCTGGGCCAAGGCGTGGGCCATGTACAACCGCTTGTTTGCCGCCATCGTCGTCATCTGTCTGGTCTTCAACGCGGTCACAAAGTCGCTCAATTTGTTCAAAAAGCGTGTACTGCGCTGGCAGGAAGGAATGGTGAAATAGGGTGGCCGAACAGACGGTTTTAAAGCTCGACCGCGTGTCCAAAAGCTTTGCCCGCATCGAGCGGGACGAAATCACCTATGCCCTGGGCGAGACCAGCCTTGAAATGCGCAGCGGCGAATTTGTCAGCATTGTCGGCGCGTCGGGCTGCGGCAAGTCGACGATCCTGCGCCTGATCGCCGGACTCATTGTGCCCACCATGGGCGCCGTCACGGTCAACGGCCAGCCGGTTGACGGGCCGGATCCCAGCCGCGGCATGGTCTTTCAAAAGCCTACCCTTTTCCCGTGGCTGACGGTGGAAAAAAACATCTCGTTCAGCCTGCGGATTCAGAAAAAACTGGACGGCAGTGCGGAAAAGGTTGAGCGGATGCTCAGGCTGATCGGACTGGAAGAGTTCCGCGACGACTATCCGGCCCAGCTTTCGGGCGGCATGGCCCAGCGCGTTGCACTGGCGCGCTCGCTCATTTCAGAACCGGGGATCCTGCTGCTTGACGAGCCGCTCGGGGCGCTGGACGCTTTTACCCGCATGAACATGCAGGATGAGATTCTGGGCATGTGGCAGGGCAGCCAGCAGCTGGTCATCATGGTCACTCATGACGTCGACGAGGCCATTTACATGGGTACGCGCGTCATCGTCATGGAAGCCCGTCCCGGCCGCGTCCGCGCCGAGATCCCCGTTGAGCTCGATTATCCGCGCAACCGCAGCAGCGCGCAGTTTGTCGGATACCGCAATCAAATTCTTGAAATGCTTCATTACGGCGCAAAAGAGTCGTAACAATAATTTTTCTAAGGAGAAGAGAAAACATGAAAAGACTGACCAGACTGCTCTGCCTTTTGATGAGCTTTGCTCTGCTGGTTGCTCTGGCTGCCTGTAACGATACACAGGAGCCGGCGAATGATGACGGCAATGCCCAGGAAACCGAGCAGAATAACGAGCAGGACACCAATGAAGAGGACAATTCCGAGCAGGGCGGCGAAGAGCTGTCCGAGGATGAGGCTTGGGCGCAGGAGCCTGCGTACGGCCAGACCATCCGCTATTACATGGCCGAAGGCTGTTCGGCCGGCACGGTCATGGCCGACCTGCTGGGCTACTATGAAGAAGCCGGCCTGACTGCTGAGGGCGTGCGCGGCAGCTCGTATACTGAGGCGCTGGGCACCGGCTCGATCGAAGTGGCTGTCGGCCACATCGCCACCATGCTGGTCCCGTCGACCAACAACGTCGACCTGACTTTTGTCGACGGTGCGCACTTTGGCTGCAAATCGCTTTATGTCCTGGGTGACAGCGATTATCAGACCACTGAGGACCTGATTGGCCAGCGCATTTCGGTGCCAAACGGCATCGGCGCCAGCGACTACAATATCACTGCCTGCCTGTTTGACTCTGACGGCATCAATCCGCTGGAAGATGTTGAGCTGATACAGGTCGAGACCAGCGCCTGTGTCGCCGCCATGCAGAACGGCGAGATCGCCGCCGCGCTTCTGAGCGACAACTGGGCCTATGACATGGTGCAGGACGGCACGCTGCGTCAGGTCCGTTCGCTGCTTGACGAAGACTGGGCCGGCCGCCCCTGCTGCGTCGTTGCCATGAACGCCACCTTTGTTGAGGAAAATCCCATTACGGCGCGCAAGATTGCCGAGGCCATTGACCGCGCTCACGAGTACATGCGCGAGAATCCCGAAGAGTCCATTGATCTGATGATCGAAAACGAGCTGTATACCGGCAACCGCGATATGCTGGTTGAGTACCACAACAGCCTGAACTACGGCATTGACAACGCCACTGCAGAAGAGGGCCTGCGCTACATCGCTGACGCTTACATCCGTCTGGGTATCATTACTGCGACAGACGACGTCGAAGAAGTGATGAACATCGCCTGGACCCCGCTGCTGGATGAATAACTTCTGCCTGCCTTAACCGTCTTCCCCTCCATAAACGCGTCTGCCTTTTGCTCATGAAGGCGGGCGCGTTTTTTTATGCAGGGCCCTGTTTCCGGCCGGAACGGGGCCTTTTGCTGTATGCAAAAGGCTGCGCAAGCGATTCTTGCGTGACAGACAAGGAATCATTGCTTATAATTTTTTATAAAAAAGGGGTGCTTTTCATGAGTCGTGAGATTGGGAGAAACATCCGCCGTCTGCGCACGGAAAAGGGTATGACGCAGGAAGAGCTGGCGCAGCGGCTGCATGTGACGCGGCAGGCCGTGTCGCTGTGGGAGACCGGCAAAAGTCTGCCGGACGTCGAGATGCTGCAAAGCGTCGGCGAGCTGTTCGGGCAGGACCTGCAAAGCCTGCTGGGCAGCGTCCCGACGGCCGGTGAAAAGCGCCGCCGCGCGCTGAAAATCGCCGGTCTGGCCGGAGTGATGGCGCTGGGCCTGGCCGTGCTGCTGGCGCTGGAAGCTGTAATGGAACAAACGCAGTTTTTTCATGAATCGTGGTTTGCCCGGCTGCGATGGTGGGAAATGTATTTTATCCGTCAGGCAATCTGCACGATGTGGGGCGTCTGCGCGGTAAGGATTCTGGTGGCTGCACAGGGGCGCTGGCAGCGAAAACGCTGGCAGAATATCGTGTTTGTGGTCTGCGCCGTGCTGATGGGTTTGTACACACTGAGCTTTTTGAGCATTTTCGGGCTGGACGTCAAGTGGCCAGGCGGCCTGTGGCAGACAGTCGGAATCAAGCTGATGTTTGCTTTTGACAGTTTTGCAGAGCGTGCCTATTTTTTCGTCATTCTGGGTTTTGGCCTCGGTCTGGGCTGGCGGAAAAAGGAAAGGGCATAGAAGAATTCGGCATCCCGCGCCGCCGGACGAAAGAAATGCCTTGCAACCTGACATGCAAGGCATTATAATATAAATTATAATATAATAAAAATACCAAACGGAAAATCGATACGGCGGGGGGGACAGGCATGGCGGAACAGACGGCAAAGGAACGGGTTTTTCAGGCCATCGAACAGACCATCGTCGAGCTGGGCATCGAGGCGGTCACGTTTGCCGAAATTGCGGCCCGCGTCCACATGCAGCCCAGCAGCCTGACCTATTACTTCCCGCAGAAAGACGATATGCTCGCCGAGTTTTTTGCCTGGTGGCTGACGGCGCAGCGGGAACCGCTGCCGGCGTTGTCAGTGCAGACGCCCGAACAGGCGGTGCGCGAGCTGTGCAGCTATATTGACAACATCATTAAGGAAGCCCCGTTTGAAAACCCGGTGGCCCGCGCCATCACGCGATCGAGTTTTATGGGCGCCGAACGCGACAACCGGTATTACCGCCTCACCGGCGAGATCATGCGCCGCGCGGTTCAGGATTTGCAGGACGCTTTTGACCGTTTCCTGCCGCTGGATATTTTTAACGCCGGCCGGTATCCGTTTGCTGTCGCAGAATTTTCGAATGCCGTTATCGGGCATCAGATTATGGGCTTTTTCGACATTGAGCTGCCTCTTCAGCGCGAGGTGCTGCTGGCTGCGGCAGAGCGCGTCAAACGCCAGATTTTTAAAGACGGGCTTTACCCGCCCTGCGAGTGAAAACGGCCGGAAATCTTCCGGCCGTTTTTCGTTCCCTTCTGTCTTATCTACGATAAAATGCGCATTTCCCGTGAAAATACGATGGCAATGTCGTCAAGCGCAGAACCTTTCCCCCGCAGGTGCGTATCGAAAAAGTCGATGAGCAGGGCAGTCAGGCAGCGCTGCATCCTGCTGTTGTCAACGGGGCCGGTGCTGCCTGTGATGGGAACCCCGCGCATTTCTGCCCACAGGGGCAGGTGGGTGAAGTCGCCGTGTTCGGCGCAGGGAAACAGGATACAGGCTGTTCTGCTGTGCGGCGGCAGACCGGAATCGCGCAGCAGGTCGGCGCGCTGCCCGCACAGCAGGGCGGGGATGGGCAGGGGCGGCAGGCCGGCCTGCCCGCCGAACAGCGCGCCGTCCAGGTTGACGCAGGCTTTGAAGCGGCTGTCGAAATGAGGGGTGTAAAAGGCGGTTGACCCGCCAAACGACATCCCGAAAATGCCGGTGCGGCTGAAATCGGCGCAGCCGGTCAGGAACCAGCCCGACTGATCCAGGCGGTGCAGCCCGTCGAGCACGAAGATAACGTCGTCGCGCCAGGTGTCGCAGTAGCGGTTCTGGATCGAACCGGCGAACCACTCTTTCAGGCAGTCGGCGCCGACAGAGTAGACGTCCGCGGTGCCGTACCGGCGCAGGAATACTTCCGACTCTTCCAGGGACTGGCGGTAACGGTCGGGATTGAGCCGCAGCGTTGCGTCGGAAAAAGCGGCTTCAATGCAGTCGCCGGTGTGGGCAATGGCGGCAATGACATAGCCCTGCCCGGCCAGAGCCTCGCACTGGATGGTGTTCTGGGTGTTGAACAGGCTGTACCCGTGCGAAAAGAGGAGCAGCGGGAAAACGCCCTGCTGCGCAGGCGCCTGCCAGACGGCCTGCCCGTGCAGCCCGTTCAGCCTTTCGGACTGGGAAAACCCCTGCGTCTGGCCGAGGACGGCGGGCGTCCCGGGGTCGTGAAAGACGGGGGCGGGCTCCCCCCGCGCATCCGCGGGGGCAGGGTACCACAGCCGCACGCTCAGGCGGCGGCCGCCGCGCGCGCCGTCACACAGCTCGATGTTGCGTGCGCCGACTGCGTAAACCGGTTTTTTGTCAGCGTAAATCATGACGCCGTCTCGTTGAAGGACAGATCATAAGGATTGGCTGACAGGTACAAATTGTCCAGGGCTGTGCCGATATTGACCTTTGTGTTGAAGGCATGGCAGTTGCACATGCTCACAATGGGGCTGATGGCGGCGTCTTCGTCAATGACCATGCTGAAAATCTCGTTGTACAGCTCCTGGCGGCGGGCGCTGTCGGGGTCGGCTACGGCCTCGGCATACAGTTCATCGACGCGGGAATTGCTGTACTGGGGATAATTGAGCTGGCCGCCGGTCACGAACATTGACATCCACTGCGATGCGTTGCTGCCCAGCCCCGCGCCCCAGATGGCGAGATCGACGTTGCCGGTGGCCGCGTTGCTGAGAAAGGCGCTGGACTCTTGAATTTCGATTTCAGCCGTGATGCCGATTTCAGACAGGTTGGCCTGTACGACTTCGGTAATGTCGCCGAAGCTGTCCATGGTCTGGATGGTCAGGGGGCGGAGCCCTTCGCCGTCCGGGTAGCCGGCTTCGGCCAGAAGTTCCCGGGCCTTGTCCGGATCGTAGCTGTATCCTTCGACGTTCTGCGGGCCTTCAATGGTAAAGCTGGGCAGGGGCGTCGGGTTGATAGCGCCGCGCCCGGCGTACATGATCTCGTTGCACATGTCACGGTCAATGGCATAGCTGATGGCCTGGCGGACCAGCACGTCGTCGTACGGGGGATTTTGATGGACGCCGTAGGCGGAAATACAGCCCAGGGCCTCGCGGACTTCGCAGGTTACCACGCCGGACTGCTCGAGCGTTTCGATGTGCTCAAAGGAAATATCGCTCGAATAATGGACCTCGCCGGTTTCAAGGGCGGTCGCAATGGTAAAGGCGTCGGGGATGACCTGGATTTCACAGTTTTGAATGGCCGCCTCGCCGCGGTAATAGTCGGGGAAGGCCGTCAGCTCGGTCCGGGTGCCCGCGGTGTACGAAACCAGCTGGTACGGCCCGCTGCCGACCGGCTGGGTGCCAAAGTCGCCGCCCGCTTCTTCGTGCGCGGCTTTGGGCAGGACAAAGCACCAGTTGAAGTTTTCAAAAAAAGCCGGATCCGGGGCGCTTAAAGTGATGACGACGGTCTTTTCGTCAGGGGACTCGCAGCCGGCGATGTTGTAGCTGTAAGACGACAGCGCCGCCGCAGAGCGGAACAGCTCGACAGAGTACAGCACGTCTTCGGCGGTCACAGGCTCGCCGTTGTGGAACAGGGGGCCGTCGCGCAGCGTGAAGGTATAAGTCAGGCCGTCGTCCGAGACGGTGTAGCTTTCGGCCAGGCGCATCGCCGGCTCAGAAGCCCCCAGCGGAAGCCAGGTGAGCGAGTCGTATACGCAGGTGCCGACATACAGCTCGTAGCTGGACGTCATGCGGCTCGGGTCGAGGCTGGCAATGTCAGACACAGTGGCGATGACCAGCGTGTCGGAATCCGGCGAATCGCCGGCCTCCTGCTGGTAGCCGGCCAGCAGTGAAATAAGCAGGCAGAGCGAGAGAAGCAAAGAAATTTTCTTTTTCATCTGGGGTCCTCCTTTGTCGGTTTTGACCGTATCTGTCCCTATTATACCAGCCGTCATTCGGCATGACTACCGAATGACCCCCGAAATCTGTCAGACGGGGCTGGCCCCGTCCGGGCAGGGCGGATTTTTGCGATTCTAACCCCGCGGGCGGGCGCATATGCTTGTCTTGCAAAGGAGTGACAAGCTGTGCAGTATCCCATCGATCCCATCAACGGGCTCACCGACAGGCAGGTCGGGGACATGCGGCGCAAATACGGCTCAAACGAGCTGCCGCACAAGCCGGGCCAAAGTTTTTGGAGGCATTTTCTCGCCGCTTTCGGCGACCCCATTATCAAAATCCTGATGCTGGCGCTGGGCGCCAACCTGCTTCTTTTGCTGCGCGGCGCCGACTGGTACGAGCCGGTCGGCATTGCGGCGGCCGTCTTTCTGGCGACTTTTGTTTCAACAATATCGGAATACGGCAGCGAGGCGGCGTTTTTGAAGCTGCAGGAAGAAGCGGCGCGCACCGTCTGCCGCGTCCGGAGGAACGGGAGCGTGAAAACCCTGCCCATCGGCGAGCTGGTGCCGGGCGATGTTGTGCTGCTCGAAGCGGGCGACAAAATCCCGGCCGACGGCGTTATGCTGACGGGGCGCCTGCGGGTCGACCAGTCGGCGCTGAACGGCGAAAGCCGCGAAGAGTCCAAAGCGCCGGGATCGATGGCCGAGCCGCAGCGCTGGGATTTGGGCGACGAACGGCTCGTATACCGCGGCAGCGCCGTCACCGGGGGCGAAGGGAGCATGGCGGTCGGCCGCGTCGGCCCGCACACGTTCCTGGGGGGCATGGCGGCGCAGCTGCAGGAACAGGGGCGGCAGAGCCCGCTCAGGGTGCGGCTCGAACATTTGGCGGGATCGCTCAGCCGCATGGGGTATCTGGCGGCGGCGCTGGTGGCGCTGGCCGACCTGTTCCAGGGCGTTGTCATGCAAAACGGGTTTGATCCGGCGCGCATCGCGCAGAGCCTGGCGTCCGCGCCCTTTATGCTCGAACGGCTGCTGCACGCGGCGACTTTGTCGATCACCGTCGTCGTCGTCGCCGTGCCCGAGGGCCTGCCCATGATGATCACGCTGGTGCTGTCGGCCAACATGCTGCGGATGCAGCGCGACAACGTCATGGTGCGCAAGCTGGTCGGCATTGAAACGGCAGGCAGCCTGAATATCCTGTTTACAGACAAGACCGGAACGCTGACACGGGGACAGCCGTCGGCGGCCGGCGTGATCGGCGGGGACGGAAAGACCTTGTCGACGGGGCAGGCAAAATCACTGCCGCTGTGGGAAGCGGTGGCGCGGGGCTGCCGGGACAACACGGCGTCCAGCCTGGCCGGCGGCCGCGCAGCCGGCGGCAACATGACCGACCGCGTCCTGCTTGAACTTGCCGGCGGCGAGCCGGGGCCGGTCACAGAGCGTCTGCCGTTTGATTCGCGGTACAAGTATTCGGCCGCCCGGCTGCCGGACGGGACGGTGCTGGTCAAGGGCGCGCCCGACAGGCTGCTGCCAAACTGCCGGACGGCGATCGATCCGGCCACGGGCCGGACAACCGCTTTTGCAAAGGCGGCAGTACAGGCGGCGGCAGCAGCCGCCGCGTCCGGGGGGATGCGGGTCATCTGCCTGGCCCAGGGCAGCGAAATGCCGACGCCGGAGCATCTGCCGCAAAACCTGACCTTTGTCGCGGCGGTGGCCATCAGCGACGAGCCGCGCCCCGAGGCGGCGCGCGCCGTCGGGGAAGCGATCGGGGCGGGGATTCAGGTTGTCATGATGACGGGCGACAGCCGCGAGACAGCGGTTGCCATTGCCCGCCGGTGCGGGATTCTGGGCGAGGGGGACGGCGGTGTGCTGACCGGCGCGCAGCTGCGCGGGATGACCGATGACGAAGTGCGCGCCCGGATCAGGGATCTGCGCGTCGTTGCGCGGTCGCTGCCTGAAGACAAAAGCAGGCTCGTGCGGCTGGCACAGCAAAGCGGGCTGGTCGCCGGCATGACGGGCGACGGCGTCAACGACGCGCCGGCGCTCAAGCTGGCCGACGTCGGCTTTGCCATGGGAAGCGGCGCCGAGGTGGCGCGCGAGGCCGGGGACATTGTCATTTTAGACGGCAACTTTCGATCCATTACCCGCGCCGTCCGGTACGGGCGCACGCTCTTTCTCAGCATCCGCAAATTCGTCGTTTTCCAGCTGACCATGAACCTGTGCGCCGTCGGTGTGTCTGTCGCGGCGCCTTTGCTTGGCGTCGAAGCGCCGGTCACCGTCATGCAGATGCTGTGGATTAATATCATCATGGATACCCTGGCCGGCCTGGCCTTTGCAGGCGAGCCGGCAGACCCCGGATGTATGCGCGAAAGGCCCAAACGCCGCGACGAGCCGGTGCTCGGCCCGTATGAAAAGGGGAAGATAGCCGTTATGGGCGGCGTCACCGTGGCCTTATGTCTGCTGTTTTTAAAGCTGCCGTTTTTCCGCTCGCTGTTCCGCCCCCATCCGCAGGATTTGTACTTTATGACAGGATTTTTTACTTTTTTTGTCTTCTGCGGGCTGTTCAACGCGTTCAGCGCCCGCGCCGTGCGGCTTAATATGGCGGCGGGGCTTTTCAAAAACCCGTTCTTCCTGCCCGTCATGGGGCTGGCTGCCGCGGTGCAGACTGCGCTTGTTTACTTCGGCGGCGGGCTGTTCCGCACCGCGCCGCTGACCGTGCGCGAGTTTTTGGCGTCGGCTGCTCTGGCGTTTCTGGTCGTGCCGCTGGTTCTGGTTGTGCAAATTGACAGGCGCAGGAAGGATGCGCGCCGCGGCAGGGTCTTGCGCACCATGCGTCATCAATGGTATGATAACGGAAGAAATCTCAACGAAAGTGAGCGAGCACGATGAAATACTATGTCGTTGACGCCTTTACCAGGGAACTGTTTTCCGGGAACCCTGCCGGCATCTGCCCGGTGGCCGAATGGCCGGAAAAGCAGCTGATGCAGAATATTGCCGCCGAAAACAACCTGTCCGAAACCGCCTTTATCCGCGGCGGCGACGGCAAATACGAGATCCGCTGGTTTACGCCGACGGGCGAGTTCGACCTGTGCGGCCACGCGACGCTGGCGTCGGGGTTTGTCGTTATGAACCTGCTCGAACCGGGCCGGCAGGCCGTGGATTTTTCCAGCATGAGCGGCCCGCTGCGCGTCACGCGCGAGGGCGAGCGGTACCAGCTGGACTTCCCGGCCCGCCCGCCGCGGCAAATCGCGCCGCTTGCCATTGTCGAGCAGGCGCTGGGCGCGCGGCCGCGGGCGCTGTATCTGGCGCGCGATCATGTGGCGCTGTTTGACACGGCCGGCGAGGTGCGCGCCCTTGCGCCGGACTTTGACGCCATGCGGCGCATCGAGGGCTGCATCGGCTTGATTGCGACGGCGCCGGGCGACGGGACCTGCGACTTTGTGTCGCGGTATTTCGCCCCTAACGACGGCATTACCGAAGACCCGGTGACCGGGTCGGCGCACTGCACGCTGGTGCCGTTCTGGAGCGAGCGGCTGGGCAAACGCGAAGTGACGGCCCGGCAGGTTTCGGCGCGCGGCGGCACCCTGTACTGCCGCGACGAGGGCGACCGGGTGCTGATCGCCGGCCATGCCGTGCTGTATCTGACCGGAGATCTGCACCTGTGATGCAGGCGCTGGCCCGGCTGGAAATGCCGGTGCTCGAGTGGCTGCACGCCCTGCACGGCAACGCCGTGCTCGACGGGTTCATGCTGTTTGTTTCATGGCTGGGCAACGGCGGGATGGTTTTTATCGCGCTCACTGTGCTGTTCCTGTGTTTTCGCCGCACCCGGAAGCTGGGCGGCGTGTGCGCCTCGGCGCTTGTGCTCGACGCGCTGATCGTCAACGCCGTGCTTAAACCGCTTGTCGCGCGGGCGCGGCCCTTTGCCGGCGGCGTATTTGAGCTGCTGCTCGAGGCGCCGGGCGACTACTCTTTCCCTTCGGGGCATACGGCGGCCGCCTTTGCGTTTGCTTTTGCACTGGAGCCGGCGGGAAAAAAATGGCGCGCTGCCGCCGTCGCCTTTGCCTGCCTGACCGGATTTTCGCGCATGTACCTGACGGTGCATTTTCCCACCGACGTGGTGTGCGGGGCCGCCATCGGCGCTTTGTGCGGAAAAGCCGCGGTTTTTCTCTGGAAAAAGGCGTTCGGGCATGATATAATATAAAATTGTACAAATGATGGCTGCGCCGTTTCCGCCCGGCGGCGGGGCGGCCCTGACTGCGCGCGGAAGGCGCGGATGGATGGAGGATTTTTATGCCGGTTTGGCTTGCGGCGCTGCTCGGCGTCGTGCAGGGGCTGACAGAGTTTTTGCCCGTCTCGTCTTCGGGGCATCTGGCGCTGTTCCAGAACCTGTTCAATATGTCCCAGTACACAGATAATCACATCGCCTTTGACATTGTTTTGCACCTGGGGACGCTGTTCGCCGTGGTCGTCGCCTTCTGGCCCGATATTGTCGGGCTGGTGCGCGACTTTTTCGGCTGGGTAGGCGACGGCTTTAAGGTCAAAAAAATCCCCGGCCGCCGCATGATCGTCATGCTCATCATCGCGACGCTGCCGCTGGCGGTGGGCGCGCTGCTCGAGAGCGCTGTCAGCGCCGCGTTTCAAAGCACGCTGCTCATCGGGTGCGCGCTGCTGTTTACATCGGTGCTGCTGTACCTGGCAGACAGGCTGGGGCACGGGCACAAGACGGCGCGCGATGCGTCGTATAAAAGCGCGCTCGTTGTCGGGCTGATGCAGCTGGTCGCCATCATTCCCGGTGTTTCCCGCTCGGGGTCGACCATTTGCGGCGGGCTGTTTACCGGGTTCGACCGGCAGTTTGCCGTGCGGTTCGCCTTTCTGCTGTCCATTCCGGCCGTGGTGGGCGCGGCGGTTTTCCAGCTGCCCGACATCGCCTCAGCCGCGGGCGACGGCCTGCTCGTTTACGCCGTCGGCTTCCTGACGGCCGCCGTGTCCGGGTACCTGGCCATCCGGCTGGTCCGCCTGCTCATGAAGAAAAACAGCTTTAAGGTCTTTTCCGTTTACTGCGCCGTTGTCGGCGTTCTCAGCATCGTTTTCAGCCTGGTTTAACCGGCGCGGCGTTTCGCGGGGCGGACGCCGGAAGAATCTTAAAAAAGGGGGCGGCCGTTTTGGCACAGCGCCGGCAGACAACGAAAAAATCGGGGGCGGCCGCTTCGCCGAAAAAGACGGCCGGCGGCGCCCGCAGGAAGCCCGCGCAAAAAAAGCCGCTTGTCCGCCGCGAGCTCTGGGCGTTTGTCCTGCTGCTTTTAAGTTTTGTGGCCTTTTTGTCTTTTTTCAACGTCCGGGGGTTTGCCATTGACTGGTACCGCTGGCTGACAGGCACGCTGATCGGATACGGGTTTTACCTGATGCCCTTTGCGCTGCTTGCCGCGGGGGCGCTGCTGCTTGTCAAACGCAAGGGCAAAGCGCGGCTGCGCGTGACGTGCATCATGCTGCTTCCCGTTTTCATGGGGGCCATGCGCCACCTGCTCGTCGACGTGCAGGACGTATCCTTCAGCTTTGCCAGCCTGGGCGCGATGGCGGCCGACGGCCGCGAGCTGGTCGGCGGCGGACTGCTGGCCGGCTCGCTGGGCCTGCTGCTGCGCGCCGCCTTTTCCAACATCGGCGCGCTGATTCTGTGTGTTTTGCTTTCGATCGCCGCGCTGGTCGTCGCGTGCAACGTCTCGCCGCGCGCCGTGTGGGAGCGGCTGAGGCCGCTGCCCGAGCCCGCCGAGGAAACGCCGGCGCGCCCGCCGCGCCGTGTACAGGAAAAAGCGCCGGCTGCCGGCCGCCGGGTCGACGTTTCCCTGGAAGAATCCGAGACGAAAAAAATGCGGGGCGGCCGCCGCGAACGCGGGGAAGAGGCGCATAGGTCCGATCTGGTCGCGCCGCCGGCCGTGCCTACGCCGGCCGAGGTGCTGGCCGCGCAGGAATATGCCGCGGCGGAAGAAATCCTTTCGCCGCAGGAACAGGCCGGTCCGGAACCGGCTGAAGCGCAGGCGCCGCCCGCCCGGCCGGCGGCCCCTGACTTTTTCATCCGTCAGGCCGAAGCCGCCCTGCCTGACATGCAGGCCGATTTGCCGATCGAGCCGCCGGCGGAAGAAGAGCATGAAGAGCCCGCGCCGGAGATGCCGCAGGCGCAGCCCGATCAGCCCGGACAGCAGCCTGCCGCGGAGCAGAAGCCCACGGCGCACGGGGAAGCGGCTCCGGCGGGCAGCTATCTGTATCCGCCCATCAGCCTGCTGCACGAAAGCCGCGGCCAGAACACCGATCATACGGAAGAAATCCGCCGCTGCGCCGAGCGGCTGACCGATACGCTGCAAAGTTTCGGCGTCGAGACGACGATTGTCGGCGTCACGCGCGGCCCCACAGTCACGCGGTATGAATTGCAGCCGCAGCGCGGGGTCAAGTTTTCGCGCATTTCTGGGCTTGCCGACGATATTGCCCTGGCGCTGGGTGCGGCCAGCGTCCGCATTTCGACCATTCCGGACAAGCTGGCCATCGGCATTGAAGTGCCTAACGAGACCCAGCAGACGGTGACGCTGCGCGAGATCCTCGACAGCTCCGAGTTCAAGGGCAGCAAGTCGCGGCTGTCTTTTGCCGTCGGCCGCGACATTGAAAACCGGTGCATTGTCGGGGATATTGCCAAAATGCCCCACATGCTCATCGCCGGCACTACGGGTTCGGGCAAGTCGGTGTGCATCAACTCCATCCTGATCAGCCTGATCTACAAGTCGACGCCCGAAGAGGTGCGGCTGATTATGGTCGACCCCAAAATGATTGAACTGGGGGTTTACAACGGGATTCCCCACCTGCTCATCCCCGTCGTCACCGACCCCAAAAAGGCGGCCGGCGCGCTGGGATGGGCGGTCAGCGAAATGATGAAGCGCTATAAGCTGATGAGCGAGATGGGCGCGCGCGATCTCGCGTCGTACAACGCCGAGATCCGCCGCCGCGGCGAAGGCGAGGTGCTGCCGCAGATTGTCATTGTCATCGACGAGCTGGCCGATTTGATGTTTGTCGCCGCCAATGAGGTCGAAGAGGCCATCGCCCGCATCGCACAGATGGCCCGCGCGGCGGGAATGCACCTGATCATCGCCACGCAGCGGCCGTCGGCCGACGTCATCACCGGCATTATGAAGGCCAACATCCCCTCGCGTATCGCCTTTACCGTGGCGTCGCAGATCGAATCGCGCATTATCCTGGACGCCACAGGGGCGGAAAAGCTCATCGGACGCGGCGACATGCTGTATAACCCGCTGGGCATGAGCAAGCCGCTGCGCGTGCAGGGCTGCTTTGTCACGACCGACGAGGTCGAAGAGGTCATTTCTTTTATCAAGAACAACAGCACCGCCGATTATTCCGAAGAGGTCATGGAACACATCGATCGTCAGGCCGAATCGTCGGGCGGCGGCGGAACGGCCGGCGACGCCGGCGAGGAAGAGGACAGTATGCTGCAGGCGGCCATCGAAGTCGTCGTCGACAGCGGACAGGCCTCGGTTTCCATGCTGCAGCGCCGTCTCAAGCTGGGGTATTCTCGCGCCGCCCGCCTGGTCGACCAGATGGAAGAGCGCGGCATTGTGGGGCCCTTTGAAGGGTCCAAGCCCCGGCAGGTCCTTATCACAAAGGATCAGTGGAAGGAAATGGTGCTGCGCCGCCAGGGGAAGGACGTCTGAACGGCGGCGTTGACGCATATGGATCAGGGAAAACAGCGAAAGGAGCAACATGTAATGAACGGGTTTGAAAAAATCGACGTCAAGCAGCTTCCGGGCAATATTTTCGCCTTGTTTGACACAAACTGGGCGCTCATTACGGCGGGGGAGGAAAACCGTTGGAATACCATGACCATTTCATGGGGCCAGGCGGGATGGCTGTGGGGCCGCCCCGTCGTCACTGCCTATGTGCGCAAAAGCCGTTATACGCTGGGGTTTACCGAAGCGCGCGGCTGTTTTACGATCAGCTTTTTCGATCAGGGCAGCTGCCGCGCACAGCTCGGCGTCCTGGGCAGCAAGTCGGGCCGCGACATGGACAAAATGCATGAAAGCGGCCTGACGCCGATCATGATTGAGGGAGAGCACGCCTTTGCCGAGGCCCGGGCCGTGCTGGTCTGCCGCAAGGTGTACGCCGACTGGATTGACCCGGGCAAGTTCCTCGACCCTTCGGTCTTTGACAAATCCTATGCAGACCGCGAAGACGTCCACCGCATGTATGTGGCCGAGGTGCTTTCGGCCTATGTCAGAAAATAAACCAAAGGGGCCGCGCGCCCCTTTTTTTACAGGAGAAATGCCTTATGCAGGTTGATCGATACGACTTTCTGCCCGTTTCGCGGCAGGACATGGCGGATCGGGACTGGTATTACTACGACTTCCTGCTTGTGACGGGGGACGCCTATGTCGACCACCCTTCCTTTGGCACGGCGGTCATATCCCGCGTTCTGGAAAAGCACGGGTTCCGCGTCGCCGTGCTGTCACAGCCTGACTTTCATTCTGCGGCCGATTTCGAAGCCATGGGCCGGCCTCGGTTCGGCGTTTTGATCAACGCCGGCAACATCGATTCCATGGTCGCCCACTATTCCGTGGCCAGGCGGCGGCGCGAAAAAGACGCATACACCCCCGGCGGCGTGCCGGGACGCCGCCCCGACCGGGCGGTCATCGTCTATTCCGGCCTGGCCCGGCAGGCTTTTCCCGGCCTGCCCGTCGTCATCGGCGGCATCGAGGCGTCGCTGCGCCGGTTTGCCCATTACGACTACTGGGACGACCGGGTGCGCCGTTCGGTGCTGGTTGACAGCGGGGCCGACCTGCTGATCTACGGCATGGGCGAACGCCCCATTGTCGAAATAGCCCGCCGGCTGAAAAAAGGCGAGAGCATCGGCAGCATCCGCGACGTGCGGGGTACCTGTTTTATGGCGTCCGGCCCGGATGAGTGCGCTTTTGAAAACGCCGTCGTCCTGCCGTCCTTTGAAGCGGTCAGCACGGACAAAAAATGCTATGCCGCCGCGGCCTTTGCAGAACAGAACGAGCAGGATTTCGTGCGCGGGCGCGCCCTGATCCAGCCGCATGACGGCCGGTTCCTGGTACAGAACCCGCCGGTGCGCCCGCTCGAGGGCAAGGAGCTTGACGCGGTCTTTGACCTGCCCTATGTCCGCTGGTACCACCCGGATTACGAGGCGCAGGGCGGCGTCGACGCCATTAAAGAGGTACAGTTTTCCATCATCCACAACCGCGGCTGCTTTGGATCGTGCAATTTCTGCGCCCTGGCGCTGCACCAGGGCCGCTATGTCACGTCGCGCAGCCATGAGTCGGTGCTGCGCGAGGCGGAAAAAATGCTGTGCAACCCCGACTTTAAGGGATATATCCACGATGTCGGCGGGCCGACGGCCAATTTCCGCCGTCCGGCCTGCAAAAAGCAGGCCGCAGCGGGCGCATGTGCGGACAGGCAGTGCCTGTTCCCCACGCCCTGCCCGGCGCTGGACGCCGACGAAAGCGATTACCTGACCCTTCTGCGCAGGCTGCGCGCCCTGCCGGGGGTTAAAAAGGTGTTCATCCGTTCCGGTATCCGGTTTGACTATATGCTGCGCGATAAAAAGAGCGAATTTTTCCGTGAGCTGGTGCAGTATCATGTCGGCGGCCAGCTCAAGGTCGCGCCCGAACACATCGCGCCCAACGTACTTGCGGCGATGGGAAAACCCTTTGCCGACGTTTATGAGCGGTTCTGCAACCGGTTTTACGAGCTTTCGGCCGAGTGCGGGAAAGAGCAGTACCTGGTGCCTTATCTGATGTCGTCGCACCCCGGCAGCCGGCTGGAAGACGCCGTCGAGCTGGCGGTGTACCTGAAAAAGCACCATATGTCGCCCGAGCAGGTGCAGGATTTTTATCCCACGCCGGGCACGCTGTCGACCGCCATGTACTATACCGGCCTGGACCCGCGCAGCTTAAAGCCGGTTTTTGTCGCGCGCACGCCGGAAGAAAAGGCCATGCAGCGTGCGCTTTTGCAGTTCCGCAGCCCCAAAAACCGCGAGCTGGTGCTTCGCGCCCTCGTCCTTGCGGGGCGCGAGGATCTGATTGGCAGCGGCCCCGGCTGCCTTGTCCGGGGACCGGTACCGGCCCATATCCACGCATTGGCGCCCCGGAAGCCCGGCAGGCAGGAAAACAGGCGTCCAGACGGCCGGAAAACGGACAGGCGGCCGGCCCGGCGGGAAGCCGGGGAGCCGGCTGGCCGGCAAAAGGGCGGGTTCGGCAAGAGGAAGCCGCGCCGGGAGCGCCGGCCGTGACGCCGCGCCAGGCGTTGCTGGAATGCGGCGCGGCGGACGCGGGAAGCGTCGGCTGGGAGCAGGCGGCGCAGTATATCGGTACGGATCAGCAGCGGCGCTGCCGGGAAGCCGTGCCGGGGCTGGCCAGCGTCCACGCGGCGGTGTTTCCCTATTATGCCGGCGACGAGCCGGGCAACCTGTGCCTGTATGCGCGCGGCGAGGATTACCACCGGGTTTTGCGCCGCCGGCTGGAACGGGCGGCGCAGGCGCTGCAGGAGCGGTATCCGGACTGCGCCTTTGCCCCCTTTGCCGACGTATCGCCCTTTCCGGAAGTGCTGCTGGGCGCCTTGTGCGGCCTCGGCGCGCGCGGTCAGAACGGCCTTTTGATTACGCCGCGTTTCGGCAGCTATGTTTTTATCGGCCTGCTGGCCTCGACGCTGCCGTGGCCGGGAAAAGCGCCGCAGCCGCCGGCGTGCAGCGGCTGCGGCGCCTGTCAAAGAGCCTGCCCGGGCGGAGCGCTGCGGGGGGATGCTTTTGACCCCGAGCTCTGCCTGTCGCACATTTCGCAAAAGCGCGGCGATCTCGGCGCGCGTCAGCGTGCGCTGATGTCGCAAAGCCCGCTCATCTGGGGCTGCGACGTCTGCCAGGCCGTGTGCCCCATGAACCGGGGGACAGAACAGACCGGCCTGCCTGAGTTCCGCCGGGATCTCATCTTGTCGCTCGGTGAGCAGGACTGCGCCCTCAGCGACCGGCAGTTCAGGAAAAAATACGGCGACCGCGCGTTCAGCTGGCGCGGCGTTGCCCCGCTGCGGCGCAACCTGGCCCTTCAGTCGGAAAAGCGGGAATAAAAAAACGCCCATCGACCATACTAAACTCAGTTTGTATGGAAAGAGGGGCGTTTTTATGTTGGTTTCTGAAATCATGAGCTGGAGCGTCGTTGCCCTGTCGCCGGACGATACCGTTGAAAGCGCGGCGCGGCTGCTGGCCCATCACGGCGTGGGAGCGCTGCCCGTCTGCGGGGAAGACGGGCGCGTGCGGGGGATGGTGACCGACCGCGACATCGCCGTGCGCGCCATGGCCGCCGACCTGCCGGCCGGGACACCGGTGCGCAGCTTGATGAGCAAGCCGGTCTATACGGTCGAGGCCCATGCCGACGTGCGCGAGGCGGCGCTGATGATGGCAAAAAAACAGGTGCGCAGGCTGCCGGTCATGCAAAACGGCCGGCTGTGCGGCATGGTCTCGCTCGGCGACGTGGCCAAAAGCCGCGCCTATGACATGGAAGCGTCACAGGCGCTCGGCGAAATTTCGCTGCCCGCGCGCGATTACTGAGGCTGGCACGCCTGATCGGACGGCGCGGAAAAAGTAACGGTAAAGGTGCTGCCTGCGCCCGGGGCGCTGTCGACGCTGACTTCGGCGCCCAGGGCCAGGGCCAGGTGCTTGACAATGGCAAGGCCCAGGCCGGTGCCGCCCACTTCGCGGGAGCGGCTTTTGTCCACGCGGTAAAAACGCTCAAAGATGCGGCTTTGCTCGTCGGCAGGGATGCCGATTCCCGTGTCGCGCACCGCGACAAAAGGACGCCCGCCGCGGCGGCCGACCGTGACGGTGACGCTGCCGCCGTCGCGGTTGTACTTGACGGCATTGTCGCACAGGTTGCAAATGAGTTCGAGCAGCATGGAGCGGGATGCGCAGACAATCTGTTCTTCGCCCTCGACGGACAGTGTGATGCCGCGCTTGTGCGCCGCGTCGGTTAAACGGGACACCGCCTCGTGCGAGACGGCGAGCAGGCCGACCGGGCCGCCCTGCGCGGGCACGGCGCCTTCGTCAAGCCGGGAAAGGGACAGGATGTCGTCGACCAGCGTCAAAAGCCGGCTGCATTCGTCTGAAATGATGTGGGCAAACCGCCCGACGTCGCCGGGGCGGGCCATGCCCGTTTCGATGAGTTCGGCGTAACCGGAAATCGAGGTCAGCGGGGTCTTGAGCTCGTGCGATACGTTGGCCGTGAACTCACGCCGCATCCGCTCGCTTTCCTGCTGCTCGGTGACGTCGCTGATGAGCAGGATGCATCCGTTCGATGCGGGAGACCCCAGCACACGCAGGGCGCGGCCCTGGTGCATTTCGGTCTGCTCGGCCCGTTCGCCTGCAAGGGCGCGGCGCGCCAGCGCGCTGACCCATGCTTCGCGGCACAGGACGAGCAGGTTTTGTTCGACAGGGTTTAAGTCCTCGCGGCCCAAAAGCCGCAGGGCGCTCTGGTTGCACGCCAGAATGGTCAGCTCGCTGTCGAGCACAATCAGCCCTTCGGCCATGGACGCCGTGATAGCCGACAGGTGCTCGCGCTGGTTTTGCAGTTCGGTCATGCGATCGCGCAGCCCCTCGTTCTGGCGGTGAATGCGCCCGAGCAGGGGGGCGATTTCTTCATATGCGTCATTTTCAAGCGGGTGCTCGAGATCCAGCTCGTTGAGAGGCTTTACGATTCGGCGCGTCACGCGGGAAGCCAGCCACAGAGCGCCCAGGCAGACGGCCGCAAGCAGCAGCACATAGCGCGGGATGAGGTCGCGCGTGACGGCCCAGACGCTCGAAGTATAGGACGCGACGCGCAGGACGGTGTCGTCGTCCAGCCGCTGGGCATAATAAAAGCACTCCTCGCCCAGCGTATCGGACAGACGGGTGCGCGACCCTGCGCCCGAGGCAAAGGCCTGCTCGATCTCGGGCCTGTCCTGGTGGTTGTCCATCAGCGCCTCGTCGGCAATGCTGTCAAACAGAACCGTCCCGTCGCGCGCGACCAGCGTGATGCGCAGCCGCGGGTCGGACAGGGCGTTGAGCACGGGGACGGAATTGCCGGTTTCCAGGCAGGCTTCTTTGATGTCCGCCGCCTGGCGGATGATTTCGCTTTGCATAAAAGCGCGCTGGCCGTCGTAGTCGGTCCACAGGGCCAGCGCAAAGGCGACAAGGGCGGTCAGCACGCACAAAAGAACCGTGCTGGCAAAAATCTTTTTTCTCATACTGCGCCCCCTATTTTGTATCCGGCGCCGCGGACGGTGACGATGTGCTCGCCGCAGGGGCCGAGCTTTTGCCGCAGGGATTTGATGTGCATATCGACGGTGCGGCTTTCGCCGGGGTAATCGACGCCCCAGACGGCGTCCATGATCTTTTCGCGCGACAAAACGATGCTTTGGTTGCGCAGCAGGTAGTGCAGAAGCTCGAACTCTTTAAAGGTCAGCGTCACCGGCGTGTCGCCGCAGGTGACGACGCGGCGCGCCGGATCCAGGGTCAGCGAGCCGACTGACAAGAGCGCTCCGGCGGTGTCCCGCCCCGCGCGGCGCAAAAGGGCGCGCACGCGCGACAAAAGTTCCATGACGCCGAAAGGCTTGGTCAGGTAGTCGTCGGCGCCGGCGTCCAGGCCCAGGACCTTGTCATATTCGGACGAACGGGCGGTCAGCATCATGACGGGGATTTTCTGTTCGCGCTCGCGCAGGCGGCGCAGCCATTCCACGCCGTCCTGCCCGGGCAGCATGATGTCCAGCAGGACGAGATCCGGCGTGCGTTCGCTGAATGCGCGCCAGAAATCTTCGCCGCAGTCAAAGCCCTGCGCCTCGTACCCCGCCGAGGTCAGCGAGTACAGCACAAGATTGCGGATGTTCTCATCGTCTTCTACATAGTAGATGAGGGGCATGTCACACCGTCTCCTCTCCGGAAGAGCGGTGCTCGCCGGTGATGGAAAAAACGACCCATTCGGCGATGTTGACCGAGTGGTCGCCGATGCGTTCAAAGTACTTGGCCACCATGATAAGGTCGATGGCCTGTTCACAGAAGGGACCGTTTTGACGGATGAGCTCGATGAGCTCTTCCTTGACGCGGACAAACAGGTCGTCGACCTCGTCGTCCATGTCAATGACCTTGCGGGCCAAATCGAGGTCTTTTTTGACAAAGGCGTCAATGCCGGCCGAAACCATGCGGATGGTGGCGCGGGCCATGTCGCCGATGGAATCCATGACGGTCGGGGTCTTGATGTCGCCGAGCAGCAGGGTCAGTTCGGAAATATCGGTGGCCTGGTCGCCGATGCGCTCCATATCGGTGATCATTTTCAGGGCCGCCGAAATCAGCCGCAGGTCGCGGGCAACCGGCTGCTGCTGCAAAAGCAGCTTGAGGCACAGGCTTTCGATGCTCTTTTCCATGCCGTCGATCTGCGAGTCGTTCTGCGCAATGCGCTTGGCCTGGGTGCGGTCGCCTTCCATCAGCGCCTTGGCCGCGCTGGCGATGGTCGTCTCGACAAGGGCGCCCATGGTGATGAGTTCGGTGTTGAGAGTCTCGAGCTGGTGGTCGAATCGGCTTCTGGGCATTATCCAAACCTCCCGGTGATGTAATCTTCGGTCCGCTTGTCGCTCGGGCGGGAAAACAGGGTTTCGGTGTCGCCAAACTCGATCATTTCGCCGAGCAGGAAAAAGGCGGTCTTGTCCGACACACGCGCCGCCTGCTGCATATTATGCGTGACCATAATGATAGTATAGTCCTTTTTCAGGTCAACAGCAAGCTCTTCGATTTTGGATGTGGAAATGGGGTCGAGCGCGCTGGTGGCTTCGTCCATCAGCAGGACGTCGGGTTTGACGGCCAGGGCGCGGGCGATGCACAGACGCTGCTGTTGGCCGCCCGAAAGGCCCAGGGCGCTTTTTTTGAGGCGGTCGTACACCTCGTCCCACAGGGCGGCGCCGCGCAGCGAGCTTTCGACGATCTCGTCCAGCTTGGCGCGGCTGCGGATGCCGTGGGTGCGCGGGCCGTAGGCAATGTTGTCGTAAATGGACATGGGGAAGGGATTGGCCTTTTGGAAAACCATGCCGACGCGCCGGCGCAGGTCGGTGACGCTCTGGCCGGGCGCATAGACGTCTTCGCCGCGGTACAGAAGCTGCCCTTCGATGCGCACGCCGGCAATCAGATCGTTCATGCGGTTGATGGTGCGCAGAAAGGTCGACTTGCCGCAGCCCGAAGGACCGATCAGCGCGGTGATTTCACGTTCGGGCAGGTCGAGGCAGATATTTTTCAAAGCATGGTTTTCGCCATAGTACAGATTCAGGTTTTTGGCCTGAATAATCGTATTGCTCATATTTTTATCACCCTCTTATTTCTTTTTCAGGCGCTTGCCGACCAGCTTGGCGGCCAGGTTGATGCAAAGCGTGATGCACAGCAGGACAACGGCGACCGACATGGCCAGCTTAAAGTCGGCGCGTTCTTTGGCGTACACATACAGAGCGACGGTCAGCGTTGCGCCCGAGCTGTCGATAAGCCCGCCGCTTGAGAAAAAGTCCTGCATCGTCATGCTCATGCCGGCGGTGAACATCAAAACCGCCGACTCGCCGACAATGCGGCCGATGGCCAGGATGCAGCCGGTGACAATGCCGTCAATCGAACTGGGCAGCACGATGGTGCGGATCATGTGCCAGCGCCCGGCGCCCAGGCCCAGGGCGCCCTCGCGGTAGCTTTGGGGCACGGTCTTGAGGCTTTCCTGCGTGGTGCGGATAATGGTGGGCAGCGTCATGATGACCAGCGTCAGCGAACCGGCGAGCAGCGTTTTGCCCAGCCCCATCATCTGGCAGAACACCAGCATACCGACCAGGGCGTACAGGATAGACGGAATGCCGGCCAGCGTTTCAGTGGCGTACTCGATGGCCGCCACCAGGCGGCGGTTGCCGGCATACTCGGTCAGGTAGATGGCTGCGCCGACGCCGAGCGGTAAAACGATAATCAGGGTGACAACGATAACGTAAAGGGTGTTTTGAATGGCCGGCAGAATGCCGTTGGTGTCGTTGATCACGCTTTCCTGCGTGGTGAGGAACTGCCAGCTCAGGCCGGGAACGCCGTCGACCAGAATGGTGCCGATAATAAAGAGCAGCAGCGCGACGGTCAGGCCGGAAGAGATGTATAAAAGCGCGCGCATGACGATTTCATAGATCCTGCGCCGGGGAGAAAGATTGCCGTTTTTCACGCGGCTTTTGCCCGCAGAGCGGGAAGCGGTTTTTTCCATGGCTTATTTCTCCTTGTCCCGTTTGAGGAAGAGATTCAGGACGACATTGATGCACATGATGAACAAAAAGAGCACCAGGCCGATGGAATACAGCGCGTTGCGCTGCAGGCTGCCGACCGAAGCGTAGCTCATTTCGCTGGCAATGGCAGTCGTCAAAAAGCGGACGCTGGAAAAGAGCGAGGGCATGTTGGCCACGTTGCCGGCCACCATGAGAATGGCCATGGCCTCGCCGATGGCGCGGCCCACGCCGAGCACGACGGCGGCCGCAATGCCGCTTTTGGCGGCCGGGGCAGAGACGCGGAAATAGGTTTCAAGCTCGGTGGCGCCCAGCGCCAGGCTGGCTTCTTCATATTCGCGCGGAACGGCAAGCAGCGCCGTTTCAGAAACCGAAATGATGGACGGCAGGATCATGACGGCCAGGACGATAATGGCGGCTAGAAGGCTGTCGCCGGCCGCCAGGTCAAAGGTTTCGCGGATGGCGGGGACCAGCACCATCATGCCCACCAGGCCATAGACGACCGACGGGATGCCGGCCAGAAGGTCAACCGCCGTGCGGATGACGCCGGCCACGCGCGGCGGCGCCACTTTGGCCAGGTACACTGCGGTGAAAAAGCCGATGGGCACGCCGATTAAAATGGCGCCGGCCGTGCCGTAAATCGACGTCAGGATAAAGGGAAGGATGCCGTAGGCCGGGTCGGTTTTGTGGGTCGAAGCCCAGCGGGTGCCAAAAAGGAAGTCCCACAGCCCGATTTCACGGATGGCGGGCAGACCGGAGATAATCAGGTATACAGTGATCAGCAGGACAAAGGCAATGGCGATAAAGCCGCAGACGGTAAACACAGCCTGCATCGGCCGTTCAAGCAGATTGCGGCTGCGCGGCTTTTTGCCGCCTTCCTGCACGGGGGTCGCGGATTCATTCATAAAACAATCAGCCCTCGCTTGCAGATTTCAAGGCAAGTCCCCGCCTGGGGGACTTGCCTGAGGTAAAAGGGACGCTATCGACAGGTTTCAGTTGGCCGCAACAACACCGGCGGAAGCGATGATATCCGCAGCCTCGGGGCTCATGGCGTACTCAAGGAAAGCCTGGGCGGCGTCAGACAGCTCGGTGCCTTCCATGGTGACCATGACGAACGGACGCTGGATCTCGTAGGAGCCGTCGCGGACGGTGTCTTCATTGCACTCGACGCCGTTGACCATGACAGCCTTGACGGTGTCGTCAACAGCCGACAGGGAAGCGTAGCCGATGGCGTTGGGGTTGGAAGCGACGTTGCCGATAATGTCGCCGGTCGAAGAGTACTCATTGGTGTAGGCGCAGGCGTCTTCAACGCCGACGATTTCTTCAAAGGCCGAACGGGTGCCCGAGCCGGCCTCACGGCCAAACACGGCGATGGGGGCGTCGCTGCCGCCGAGCTCGGACCAGTTGGTCACTTCGCCCTTGAAAATCGAGGCAATCTGCTCGACAGTCAGGTCGCTGACGCCATTTTCGGGGTTGACGACAATGGCGACGCCGTCTTTGGCAACGACGTTGGCGACAGCGCCGGCGCCGGTCTCTTCTTCAGACAGCTCACGCGAGGACAGGCCGATGTCGCAGGTGCCGCTCATGGCGCCTTCGATGCCGGCGCCCGAACCGGAACCGTTGTAGTTGACGGTGATGTCGGGCTGGATTTCTTTAAAAGCTTCGGTCAGAGCAGCCATCACGTCGGCCATCGAGGTCGAACCGTCGGTGTTGACCGTGCCGCTCAGAGCACCGCCCTCTTCGGGTTCGTTGGTTTCGTTATTCTCGTTGCTGGTGTTTTCGCTGTTGGTGTTTTCGTTGGTAGTACCTTCGTTGGTAGTGCCTTCGTTCGTGGTTCCCTCGTCAGAGGCTGTATCCTGGCAGCCGGCAAGAGCCAGCGTAAAGACCAGGAGGCAAGCAAGCAGGACAGAAAGTTTCTTTTTCATCTTGTTTTACTCCTTCATCATTCATCTTTTTCTGTTTCCCTGTGATTACAGCCCCCAGTATAAAAGTGGTTTGTAAAGTGTGCATCCATCGGTTTGTAAAATCTGAGTAAAATGGCGATATGGCAATTACGAATAAAATGAAGAATCGATTTTTGGGCAAATAGCACAATTAGTTGGCGGCAGCCAGCGGTGACGGGATGCGCTCGAGAGACAGCAGCTGGCCGTGTGCCGTCAGGCGTACCGACGAGCCGTGCGGCAGGCTGCCGCCGAGCAGCAGCGCGCAGGCGCGGTCGTCGACCTCGCAGGTCACCAGCCGGCGCAGCGGGCGCGCGCCCAGGGCAGGATCGGTGCAGCGGCGCGACAGTTCGGCGACCGCGCCGTCATCCCACGACAGGGAAACGTTTTGTTTCAGCAGCCGCCCGCGCGACTGCTGAAGCAGCTTTTGACAGATTTTCCGCCGATCGCCGTCGCTTAAGGGCTGAAAGACCAGGATTTCGTCGAGACGGTTTAACAGTTCGGGGCGGAAGACGCGCCGGACTTCGGCGAGGACGCGGCTGTCGGCGGCGCTTTGCGCCTGTCCGCCAAAACCGGCGGGGCGCGACTGCATTTCGCGCAGGCCGACGTTGGAAGTCAGAATGACGACGGCGTTTTGAAAG
Organism: uncultured Clostridia bacterium; assembly: GCA_944381055.1. GTDB lineage: Bacteria > Bacillota > Clostridia > Oscillospirales > Butyricicoccaceae > Ventrousia. The sequence continues at coordinate 101,081 of CALWJQ010000013.1, forward strand.
TCGGCCCGACCGCCCTCGGAATCGGTGAGGAACCCGTCGTCCAGCAGCTGCAAAAGGAGGTTTAAAACGTCGGGATGGGCCTTTTCGGCCTCGTCAAAAAGTACGACGCTGTAAGGCCTGCGGCGGATACGCTCGGTCAAAAGCCCGCCCTCGCCGAAGCCGACGTAGCCGGGCGGCGAGCCGATGAGCTTGGAAACGGAGTGCGGTTCGCGGAACTCGGACATGTCGATGCGCACAAGCGAGCGCTCGTCGCCGAACAGGCCGGCGCACAGCGCTCGCGCCAGTTCGGTCTTGCCGACCCCCGAGGGCCCGCAGAAGAGAAAGGAGCCGAGCGGCCGCCCGCCGCCGTGCCCCAGCAGCCGCCCCCGCTGTACGGCGCGCGCTACGGCGCGCACCGCGCGGTCCTGCCCGACGACCCGTTCGCCGAGCTTTGCTTCCAGGGCCAGCAGGGTCTGCCGTTCGTCGTCCGCCGCCGCGTCGGCGCTGATGCCGGTCATCGTAAATACAGCGTCTGCAATGTGCCGCGGCGTCAGGACGGGCTGCCCGGCCAGACGGGCCGAAGCGGCTGCTTCGTCCAGCAGGTCGATGGCCTTGTCGGGCAGGCGGCGTTCGGGCATGCAGCGCACCGACAGACGGACGGCGGCCTCGAGCGCGTCGTCGGGAATGCGGACGCCGTGGTGTGATTCGTACCGGCCGGAAAGCGAACGAAGGATGCGCAGCGCCTGCTCGGATGTGGGTTCGCCGATGTCGACGGGCTGGAAGCGGCGGGCCAGGGCGCTGTCGCGCCGGATGGTCTTTTTGTACTCGGCCGGCGTTGTGGCGCCGATTATCTGAAGGCCCGAGCGCGCCAGCGCGGGCTTTAAGATGTTGGCGGCGTCAATGGCGCCTTCGGCTGCGCCCGCGCCGGTCAGCATGTGGATTTCGTCAATAAACAAAATGACGTCGCCGCTTTGGCGGACTTCTTCGAGCACATTGCGGATGCGCTCTTCAAACTCGCCGCGGTATTTGGTGCCCGAAATCAGGCCGGACAGCTCGAGCGAGATGAGGCGCTTGTTAAAAAGGGGCGGCGGCACGTCGCCTTCGGCGATTTTTTGGGCCAGGCACTCGGCGACCGCCGTTTTCCCGACGCCGGCGTCGCCCAGCAGCACGGGATTGGATTTCTGGCGGCGGCACAGGATGCTGATAACGCGCGCTACTTCCTGTTCGCGCCCAACGACGGGATCGAAGCGCCCCTGGCGCGCCTGCGCCGTCAGGTCGGCGCCGAATTGCAGGGTCAGTTTGAGTTCGCTGCGCCGGGACGGCTTGCCGGCGGCGGGCGGAGAGGGCGTCTGCCCGGGCTGCGGCCGGGCAAGCAGGCGGGCGTACAGCGCGGGCAGGCTGACGCCCAGGCGCTTGAGCACCAGCGCGCCGCCGCAGTCTTTTTCGGCCAGCAGGGACATGAGCAGGTGTTCGCTGCCGACGCTGGCGCTGCCGGCCGCCGTGGCCTGAGCCGGCGCGCCTTCGATGATGCGCATGGCGCTGACCGTCAGCACGACGGGAGCCTGCGCGCGCCCCTTGCCCGCGCCGACAGACGACGCCACGGCGTCAAACAGCTGCCGTTCGGTCAGGCCCATCTCGCACAGCGAGCGGCTGCCGGCCCCGCCGCGCTGGCAGTACACGCCGAGCAGCAAATGTTCGGAACCGATAAAACTGTGCTGCAGCCGGCGTGCCGCCGAAAAGGCGAGCAGCAGGGCGTCCTGCGCGCCCTGGGAAAAACGGTTGTCAGTCATGGCGCTGATCCTCACCGCCTGTCCGGGTTTCGGGGGCCGCCGTGGGCCGGGAAGAGGCAAAACGCAGCTCGTGGCTCTGCGACTGCGGCCCGATCCCGGCTTCGGGCTGGCCGGCGGGATGGGCCGCGGCAGCGCCGTACGGCCGGCTGGATTTTTCCGTCATAAAACACACGCTCCTTTGGGAGTTATCATTTACAAAAAAGGCATAATTATTTCGCGCGTCAGCCATTGCATTTTTTGATTTTCATGTTAAAATGATATTGACATCCGTCGCGCTGCGGCGGACGGCACATATATATAAACGGAGGGAATCAATATGGCTTACAAAATCAGCGACGCGTGCATCGCCTGCGGCGCCTGCGCGGCCCAGTGCCCGGTCGGCGCCATTAAAGACGCCGGCACCAAGTACGAAATCGACGAGTCCGTCTGCGTCGAGTGCGGCGCCTGCGCGGCTCAGTGCCCGGTCGAGGCCATCAAGAACTGATCGGCGCACAAATCCCCTGGACGTTTTGCGGCTGCGCCGTGAAACGTCCTTTGTCTAACACGGGGCCGGCCCTGGCGGTGCGGCCCCTCAACATACAGAGAGGGCGAATGCTTTGGACGTTACACGCTTTGTCGACTGCCACCGCCGTGTGGTGGAAAATTGCTCGCGCGTCATCGTGGGCAAAAACGAGACTATTTCGCTGGTTCTGACCTGCCTTTTGTGCGGCGGCCACGTGCTGCTGGAAGACGTGCCGGGCACGGGCAAGACCATGCTGCTGCGTGCTTTTGCCAGAACCATCGGCGGCGATTTCCGCAGGATTCAGTTTACTCCCGACCTTTTGCCGTCCGACCTGACGGGCATCAATTTTTATAACCAGAAGAGCGGCGAGTTCGAGTTCAGGCCCGGACCGCTCTTTTCCAACGTCGTGCTGGCCGACGAAATCAACCGCGCCACGCCGCGCACCCAGTCCAGCCTGCTCGAAGCCATGGAAGAACGGCAGATTTCGGTCGACGGCGTCACCAGCCGCCTGAGCGAGCCCTTTATTGTTATGGCCACGCAAAACCCGATTGAGTCATACGGCACCTTCCCGCTGCCCGAAGCGCAGATTGATCGCTTTTTCATGCGGCTGTCGCTGGGGTATATGAAGCGCGAGGAAGAGCTGGCGGTCATTTCGCGCCCGCCGGCTGCCGAGATTCTGGAAGAACTGGAGCAGGTCGTGACATCTGATGAGATTGAGCAGCTGAAAAAAGACGCGCGCAGCGTCACGGTCTCGCCCGACGTCGCCGGGTACCTGATGGACATTGTGCAGAAAACACGCACCGAAAGCCGGTTTGTCACCGGCGTGTCGACGCGCGGCGCCATCGCTTTTTACCGCGCCTGCCAGGTCTGGGCGGCGATGCAGGGGCGCGACTACGTCATGCCCGAAGACGTGCAGCGCATGGCCGGGCCCGTCCTGTGCCACCGCATCGTGTCGGGCGGGTCGGTGCGCGAACAGGACAAGCAGACCTTCCTGCGCCGGCTTATCGACGATATTCCCGTGCCGCTCGAAACCCTGCCGAGGTGATAAGCGGTGTGGGCGTTTCTCATCGTGCTCGTCCTGGGGGCTGTGCTGCTGCAGCGGTACAGCCTGCTGCACAGCCTGGATCACGTCGGCTTTGACACCGGCGCGTCGCAGATCATCGTCGATCCGGACGAGGACTTTGACGTGGTTTCGGTGATTTCCAACGGCGGGCGTATGCCTGTCTTTTTCCTGCGCGTGCAGGAAGTGCTGCCGCTTGACATCGATCTGAAAGGCGAAGGGTTCGAACTGCGCCGGGACCGCGACACGACCCGCGTCAGTTACAGCTGCTATCTGTGGCCGCGTCAGCGGCTGGAACGCCGGGTGCGCGCCAGCCTTCCGCACCGCGGCCGGTATTTTCTGCGCGGGGCCAATCTGGCGGGCGGCGACTTTCTGGGAATGCACGAAAATTACCGCACCGTATCCCTTCTGCGTGAAATTGTCGTCATGCCGCGCCGGGCGGACCGGCCCGGCCTGCCTGAAACGCTGGGCGGGTATCTGGGCGACCGTTCGGTCAACCGGTTTATCATGGAAGACCCGGTGCTCACCCTGGGGTTTCGTGAATACACCGGCCGCGAGCCGCAGAAGTCGATCAGCTGGCCGGTCAGCGCCCGTTCGGGCCGCCTGATGGTCAAAAAGTACGATTACACCATCGAGCAGACGGCGACCGTGCTGCTCAATGTCGAGTGCGACGCCGAGGGGCGGCAGTTTGACGCCGAACGCATCGAGGGCTGTTATTCGCTGGCCCGCTCGGTGTGCGAAGAGCTTGAGGAAAAAGGGATCCAGTACAGCTTTGTGACCAACGCGTCGGCGGCGGGCGCCGTCGGGCTGTGGAACCGCATTGACGACGGGCTGGGGCAAAGCCATCTGTACGCCATCTTAGAGGGTCTGGGCCGTGCGGCCTATACCCGGACCGAGCCGTTTGACGCCACGCTGCGGCGCGCGGCGCGCCGGGCGTCGCAGGGGCGGTGCCATATCGTCATTACCCCGCGCAGCGACGCCTGTTACGGTCACGGCCTGATGCGCCTGCGCGAACTGAGCGGCCAGGATGTGCTGACGCTGTACCCGTCCGCCGGGCCCGTGCGGGAAAAACAGGAGGTGGGGGCGTGAGCCTGTGCTTTGGAATAAAAATCCTGTGCGACCTTTCCCTTTATTTCATCTATGCACAGCTGATCTGCCACTGGCTGGGCGCCCCTGTCGACGCGCGCGGCGCGCTGGCGCTGCTGGCGCTGGCCGGCGGGCTGAGCTGCCTGCTGCGCAGCCGGGAAAAGCTGCGGTTTTTGCCGCTGGCGCTTGTGCCGGCCTGCCTCTGGCTGATGCCGGGCGTGGCCGGCGCGGCGGTGCTGCTGGCGCCGGCCGCCTATCTGGCGGTCACGGCGGCGCGCAGGCTGTACCGCATTGAACACGGCGACTGCTGCGATGCTTTCCGCCGCGGCTGCGTGCTGCTGCTGCCCCTGCTGGTCCTGCCGATGTTTGGCCTGGGCGGGCTGGTAGCCCGGGTGGCGCTGCCCATGGCCATCGTTTACCTCAGCTGCGGCGTCCTGCTTTTGCGGATGCTGCGGCACGAGCCGGCCGTGCTGTCGCAGCCGCGTTTTATCGCGCTGAACAGCCTGATGCTTGCACTGGTGCTGGCGGCGGCCGCCGCCTTCAGCTCGCCTGTTTTTCTGGGCGCTGTGGGCGCCGGCTTCGGCTGGCTGTACCGCAACCTTGTGATGCCGCCGCTCATGCTTTTGGGATATGTGGCCGCCGGCTTTATGTGGGTGTGTATGCAGGCGATCCAGTGGCTCAGCCGGGGAAAGATCGAAAACGGTGAAAGCGAGATCCCGCAGATTGACATGCAGAACGAGCCGCTGTTCGGCGAAAACGAAGTCGTTGAAACACCCGAGTTTTTGCAGGCGCTGTTTACGACGCTGTTCATTGTGATCTGCGCGGTGGCCGCATGGTGGTTCTTCCGCCGGCTGCTGGGCCGCCGCGCCCGCGAGGAATCCGGGCCGGCGGTTGCCGAAACCCGCGGCCTGGCCGACGCGTCCCCGCGCGGCGAACGCCCGCCCCGGCTGCGCCCGCGCGACCCGCGCGGAGCGGTGCGGTGGGATTACCGCCGGTTTTTGATGCTGTGCCGCCGTGTGGGCATTGTCATGCCGCGCGCCGCCACCACCGAAACGGCGGCCGAGCTGGGACGGCAGGATCTGCCCGGCCAGCCCATTGAAGAGCTGAGCGAGGTGTATCGCGTCGCCCGTTACAGCGAACACGAGATCACCCGTGAAATGGCCGATAAAACCCACAGCGCGGTGCGCGAAATCAGGCGCCGGATCCCCAAAGTATGACCGCTGTCCTGTGCGGACGGCCGCGTGCAAAACTGTCTGAAGGAGCAGAAAGTATGAAAAAAACCATCGGTATTCTGGGCGGAATGGGGCCGCTGGCCACGGCGGATCTCTTCCGCAAGATCGTTCTGATGACCCCGGCGTCGTGCGACAACGACCACATCCGCGTCATCATCGATTCCAACCCGCAGATCCCCGACCGCACCCGCGCTATTCTCGAAGGCGGCGAAGACCCGGTGCCGCAGATGCTGTCAGCGTTGGAAAATCTGGAAAAATGCAATGTCTCGTGCATCATTATGCCGTGCAACACGGCGCACTACTTCATCGATCGGCTGCGCGAGCACGCGCACACCCCCTTTATCAACATGCTGGAAGTGACGGCCAAGCGCTGCGCCGCGCTCTTCCCCGGCAAGACGGCCGGCGTGTGGGGCACGACAGGCACGCTGAAGACCGGGCTGTACACCCGGGCGCTTGAGCAGGCCGGCGTCAAAAGCGTACTGCCTGACGAAAAGGGGCAGCAGGTGCTGATGGATCTGATTTACCGCGTCAAAGGCGGCGAGACCCTGAAAGACCGCGCGCCGCTGGCAGAGCTCATGGCTGACATGCATGCCGCGGGGGCCGACTACTTTATCCTGGGATGCACCGAGCTGCCCATCGTCGTCGAGCAGCTTAATCCGCCGGGCGATTTTGTCGACCCCACGGCGGAACTGGCGCGCGCGGCCATTGCATTTTGCCTGGAATGAGATTTTTTGTAAAAAAACCTTTACAGAACCCCTGCGGCATGATATAGTACTGAATCAGAAATCGTGCGCGCATCAAAAAGGACCCCTTGCACGGGTCCTTTTCTCAATCGGGAAATAAAGGGGGAAATCCCCTTTATCAAAATAGAAGGAGGAGTTGCAAAGAAATGAAAAAATGGATGTCGTGGATGCTCGTCTGCGCGCTTGTGTGTTCGCTGGCCGCCGTGCCGGCAGCCGCTGCGGACGGGTCGGCTGCTGCATCAGCCGAGACGGAAGAGACTGTATGGGCCGGGTTCCCGGACGTGCAGGATCTTGAATGTCAGGAAGCCGTCGAAGCCCTGTACTCGATGGGCATTATCGGGGGCTATCCCGACGGTACATTCCGTCCGGAACAGACCATCAACCGCGCCGAAATGGCCAAAATGGTGATTGGTGCGCTCGGGTATGACGACGGCGGGCTTGCCGTGTACACCGGCACGCTGAGCGATACGGCCGGCCACTGGGCCGAAAGCCTGATCGGCTACGCGCAGAAAATCGGCGTCATTAAGGGCGACACCGAGGGGACTTTCCGTCCTGAAGACCCCGTGAGCTATGACGAAGCCGTCACTTTTGTGGTGCGCGCGCTCGGGTATGACGACAGCGAGCTCGAAGGCTCCTGGCCCGAAAACTGCGTGCTGCTGGCCAACGAACTGGGCATTCCCACCGGCGAAGCGGGCGGCGAGGGCGCGACCCGCGGCGACGTGTCCGTCATGCTGTACACCGCCATGCAGCTGCCGATCGGCGGCGAGGGCGAAGACACCATGATGGCCCGCCAGAGCTTTGTTGAAGAAACGGCGGAAAACACCATTCCCTATGGCCGCCGCCTGATTTTTGAAAACGGTCTGGGCGGCGCTGTCGAAGACAGCACCGATGACATCCAGCCCTCGGCTTATTATCAGACCCCTGATTACTATACGCTGGGCAGCACTGAAAACCGCGTCATGCTGACCGGCTTTAAGACCCAGCAGCAGTCGACCGGCTATACCTGCGGCCTGACGAGCGCCATCATGGTGCTCGAATGGTACGGGCTGCGCGGCGACCTCAACGAGATGGATCTGGTCGCCCTGCGCCAGAACGATGAGCCGGGCGCCACCACCCTGCGTCAGATGACCTATGTCTTTGACGGGCTTGAGGAAAAGCTCGGCCAGCAGTGGGACGTCTTTACCACTTATGACGTCGGCCTGACCTGGGACGAGAACGGGTATCCCGTCGTCACCGTGCCCGGCGCCGGCGAAATGACGCTGTTTGAAATGTTCCCCTATTTCCTTGAGCAGGGCAAGCCGGTCATCATCGGCTGGAACGACTGGGGCGGCCACTATCAGGTCGTCATCGGCTATGACAACATGGGCACCGAGACGACGGCCGACGACGTCGTCATCATCGCCGATCCGTACGACACCACCGACCATCTGCAGGACGGCTACACCACCCTGTCGGCCGAACGCTTCATCTGGGACTACTCGGTCGGCTTTGACCCGGACTTTGACTACGGCGTTTTCGTCGTCGCGTCGCCTGAAGGCTATACGTACACCCCGGCCGAAGGCTCTGACGTCGAGAGCGATCCTGAAAACAACGGCGTTTTTGACGACAGCCATGTTATCGTGCAGGAAGGCCTGGCCGAAGACATCGCCGCCATGGCCGAAACCGAGCCGTACAACGGCGATTACGGCATCTGGATGGGCTCGGACGGCCTGTCCGGCCCGGCGAGCAGCGATGTATACCGCACAGCGGATCATGACCATTCGCTGTATTACAAAGAGATCGATGCCGCTAACCTGACGTCGACCGATACGCTGACCATGCTCGAAGGCTACAAGAGCGTTCAGCAGGCCACCGAATACACCTGCGGCCTTTCGTCCATGACGTCGGTGCTCGAATGGTACGGCCAGCGCGGCGATTTGACCGAAATCGACTTGGCCATGCTGCGTCAGAAGACCGACGGCCTGCCCGGCGCCACGGTGCAGGAAATGCTCAACGTCATCGACGGCCTCGAGGGCGAGTGGGACGTCGTTTCGAGCTATGATCTGGAAGAGAGCCAGACCGCTATGGGCCTGGCCGTCCAGGACGGCGGCGAGCTCGTCGATTTGGCCGACATATTTGCCCATTACCTTGCGCAGGGCGCGCCCGTCATGGTGCTGACCCACGAGTGGGGCGGCCACTGGCAGGTCGTCATCGGTTATGACGACATGGGCACCGAGGCCACGCAGGACGACGTCCTCATCCTGATGGATCCGTATGACACGACCGACCACAACCAGGACGGCTACCTCGTTGAGTCCTATGAACGCCTGGTTTATGACTGGGGCAACAGCTACGACGCTGACGTCCCCTATGCCGGCTTTGTGGTCATGCAGCCCGCCGAATAAGAAATTGCGTAAAAGCCCGGTCCGTCGGACCGGGCTTTTTGTGTTTTCAGACGGTGTCCCGGAAAAACTAAGTTCACCCCCCTTGCCACGATGCGGCAGCTGTGTTATAGTATATACAAAATATGCATTTAATGAATAAAGGAGCGAGATCATGCAGCAGGGCAAAAAAGTGGACGTGATCGGGATACAGATGGATCTTGGCGCATCGCGCCGCGGGGTCAACATGGGGCCGTCGGCCATCCGGTATTCTAACCTTGTGGAAAAAATGAAGGATCTGGGGCTGTCGCCGCGCGACTGTGGGGACATCATTCCCCGGATCCCGCAGGACGAAGGCGAAGTATCCATGCGGCACGCGCGCGAAATCAACGAGGCCAACGAGCGGCTGTACCGCGCGGTCAGAGAGAGCCTGCGCGCGGGCGCGATGCCCGTGGTGCTGGGCGGCGACCACTGCGTTGCGGCCGGGAGCATTCCGGCGGCCGCCGAAGAACTGGGCGAAATCGGGGTCATCTGGATTGACGCGCACGGCGATTTCAACAATGACAAAAGCACGCCCAGCGGCAACATGCACGGAATGCCGCTGTCGGCCGTCTGCGGCTGCGGGCCCGAGGCAATGGTATCCTTTTCAAAAGCCCGCATCCGGCCGAAACATGTGGCGCAGGTCGGTGCGCGAGACCTGGATGCAGCCGAGCGGCAGCGCCTGCGGGAAAACGGGGTGTCGGTTTTTTCCATCAGCGACATCGACAAGCTGGGCATGGCCGAGGTCATGCGGCGCGCCATCGCCGTGGCCGGCGGCGGAACCCGGGGCATCCACCTGAGCTTCGACGTCGACGCCATCACGCCCGAAGCGGCGCCCGGCGTCGGAACGCCGGTACACAGCGGGCTGACCGTGCGCGAAGCTTTCCTGGCCGCCGAAATGCTGGCCGAGTCGGGGCGGGTCGTGTCGCTCGACATGGTCGAGGTCAACCCCATGCTCGACGCCTTCAATAAAACCGGCGCGCTGGCGTGCGAGCTGATTTTGTCGGTGCTGGGGAAGACGGTTTACTGAACCCCTGAATTGTAAAAAGTCATTTTTTTGAGCCAAGGGGGTTGTCAAACAGACAGAAATGCGCTAAAATAAAATCAGAAACGCAGGGAGGAAAGGGCCTGCTTAATCTGTACACCACGTTTTGACGGTTTTGCCGCTGTCACTGTGTGCGCTGTGCAGAGCGCCCTTGAAAGCCATGCCATACGCATTTTGCAAAACCGTCCTTTTGGGCGGTTTTTTTGCGCCCATTTTCATTCTAAAAGTGAATATAATGAATATTTTAAAAACACAGGAGGAACAGTATGAAAAACGTCAAAGTAGCGGTCTGGGGCTTCGGCGCCATGGGATCGGGCATTGTGCGCGCCCTGCTGACCAAAAAGGGCGTCGATGTTGTCGGCGTGTGCGATCTGCACCCGCAAAGGGTCGGCAAGAGCATTTTTGAGGTGCTGGGCGCGGATCGCGGCGATCGCGCCGACGTCATTGTCAACGCCGACATTGATGAGGTCGTGCGCGCCGGCGAGTGCGACGTCTGCGTCATCGCTACCGATTCCTTTACCGCCAAAGTGTTCGATAAGGTGCTGCGCATTGTCGGCAAGGGCGTCAACGTTGTCACTACGGCCGAGGAAATGGCTTACCCCAAAGCGGGCGAGCCCGAGCTGGCCGCCAAAATGGACGCGGCCGCGCGCGAGCATGGGGTTTCGGTGCTGGGCACCGGCGTCAACCCCGGGCTCATCATGGACGTGCTGGCGTTGTGCCTGTCGGGCGGCATGACCGACGTCGAGTCGGTACAGTGCCGCAGGGTCAACAGCCTGAGCCCCTTCGGCCCGGCCGTGATGGAAGAGCAGGGCGTCGGCTTGCCGGTCGCCGAGTTTGAAAAGCGCGTCAAGGACGGCACGATGGCCGGCCACGTCGGCTTTAAAGAAAGCGTCTACATGATGGACGAGGCGCTGGGTCTGGGCGTCGACCATTTTGAGCAGCAGATGAAGCCCATCGTCACCACCATCGACCGCCGCTCCCCCTACGGGTTCGCCAAAGCGGGCGACGTTGCCGGCGTCAACATGACCGGCCAGGGCACTCGGGACGGCAAGGTCGTCATCGACATGATCCATCCGCAGCAGATCGAACCCGAAGCCGAGGGCACGCACACCGGCGACTATATTGTTTTGAAGGGATCGCCCAATATTTCGATGGAGATCCGCCCCGAAGTCGACGGCGGCATCGGCACCATCGCCATGTGCATCAACATGATTCCCCACGTTATCAACGCCCGTCCCGGCCTGCGCACCATGATCGATTTGCCGGTGCCGCACGCCATTATGGGCGACTATCGGGATTTGATCGACGAAGAACGCAAAATCGTCAAGTAAGGAGGCTTTACCGTGGCAAAGAAAAACGACTGGGTGCGCATCCACCGCAACGTGCTGGAAGCAAAGGAGCGCACGGGCAAGCTGCCCGACGACACCAAGCATGTGCCGCTTGAGATGTGGGTCAAGGGCCACCTTGTCAATGAAACCGCCGAAATCGGCGACGAAGTCACCATCATCACCCGCGTGGGCCGTCAGGAGCACGGGACGCTCATCGAGGTCAATCCGTTTTATCAGCTCGATTACGGCGAGTATGTGCCCGAAATCACCGCGATCGAGGATCAGCTTCGCGCGGCGCTGTTTGGAGGGAATGAAAAATGATCGTTGACAGAAGTTATCAGGCCGTCACCGGCCGCATGGCCCAGATCATTGAAAACGCCATGGGCGTGGATTATAAAAAGTACGAGTCGGGCTCTATCGCCTTTGACTACGAAGCCATGATGAACGACACCGGGTATTCGCTCGAAGACATCATCAGGATCCAGCGCACCTTTAACGTGGGCAACACCCCCATTTTCGAGCTGCGCAACCTGACGGCCCTGGCGCGCAAATGCGCCGGCCCGGGCAAGGGGGCCCGCATTTTCATCAAGGACGAGGCCGCCAACCCGGCGGGCAGCTTTAAAGAGCGGCGCGCTGCGACGTCGGTGTACCACGCCAAGAAAATGGGGTACAAGGGCGTCATTGCCGCCACATCGGGCAACTACGGCGCAGCCGTGGCGTCACAGGCCGCCATGCAGGGCCTGAAGTGCCTGATTGTACAGGAATGCTACGATTCACACGGCGTCGGCCAGCCCGAAATCATCGAAAAGGCGCGCAAGTGCGAAGCGCTGGGCGCCGAAGTTTTGCAGCTGACCGTCGGCCCCGAGCTCTTTTACGAGACCCTGATGATGCTCGAGGACACCGGCTACTTCAACGCCAGCCTGTACAGCGCCTTTGGCGTTTCGGGCGTCGAGACGCTGGGCTGGGAGCTGGGGCATCAGTTCCTTGAGCAGTGCGGCCGCCACCCGGACGTCGTCGTGTGCGCCAACGCCGGCGGCGGCAACCTGACGGGCACGGCGCGCGGCCTGCGCAAGGCCGGCTGCCCGGCAAAGGTCGTCGCGGCGTCGGTCGACCTTAAGGGCCTGCACATGGCCAGCGACGTGCAGTTTAACAAAAAGTCCTTTACCACCGCCCACACCGGATTCGGCGTGCCCTACGCCACCGACCCCGACCACAGCGACGTGCCGCGTTCGGCCGCCCGCCCGCTGCGGTACATGGACCGTTATGTCACCGTCAAGCAGGGCGAGGTCTTTTATATCACCGAAGCGCTGGCCACGCTCGAAGGCATGGAAAAGGGCCCGGCCGGCAACACCAGTCTGGCCGCCGCTTTTTCGCTGGCGCAGGAAATGGACGAGGATCAGATCATCGTCGCCCAGGAAACCGAATACACCGGCGCGGGCAAGCACATCCAGCCCCAGTTGTCCTTTGCGCGCAGAAATGGCATCGAGCTGCTCTTCGGCGACCCGGGTCAGGAAGTGCCGGGCAAAAACATCATCTTCCCGGCGCGGCCCGAACTTTTAAAGGCGCGCGATTCCGACCTGGCGCACATGCGCCGTTCGCTGATCAAACGGCAGATCCGCGGCGTCGGGACGCTGTGCGGTGCGGATCTTGATTACCTGGCCGCCGAGACCAATACCGACCGCGCTTGGGTCGAAAAGACCGTAGAGGAGATCCGGAGGGAACAGAATGAAGCGAAATGACGATTTTGAGACCCGGCGCGCCCATCTGGCCGGGATGAGCGACGACGAGCTCAAGGCGTATTTCTGGGAGCTGGCCGGCAGGCTGACCGAGCCGCTTCTCAAGATGGGGCGCGAGTATACCTCGCCGTCCATCGAACGGTCGGTGCTTTTGCGCATGGGCTTTTCCTCGCTCGAGGTCAAGCCCATTGTGGACACGGCCATTGAAAAGAACCTGATCGCCCACGGCGCGGGCAACATTGTGTACCGCGTGTCCCGCGAAACCGGGCTGGGCATCCGCGAAACGGGGCTCAAGCTGGCGCAGGGCGAGCTGTGGGACAAGGCGGCCGAGCTCTTTGAGGAGGTGCGCGCATGAGCGACTACAAGCTGAAGATGGATGAAAAGATCGACGTCGAGGCCATTTTGGACGACCTGGAACACTATGTGCCAAAAAAACGTCCGTGGACATGGCGCAAGCCGGTCGAGGATCTCGAAATGGGCGGCTTCCATTACCAGGACATGTCCGAGCCGCTCAGCGAATCGGTGCCCCTGCCGTCGGCCAAATATTTCGGCAATATCGACCCGCAGGGCCGCTGGAGCATCACGACGGAAATCGCATCCGGGCGGTTTGAAGACGACATCCGCCGTATGCGCATGGCGGCGCATCACGGCGCGGATCATATCATGGTCATCCGTACGGCCGGGCAGAGCCACTATGACGGCTTGATCGAGGGCACGCCGCAGGGCATGGGCGGCGTACCCATCACCCGCAAACAGGTGCGCGCCCAGCGCCGCGCCCTTGACCTGATTGAAGAAGAGGTCGGACGCCCCATCAATTACCATTCCTACGTTTCGGGCGTTGCGGGCCCGGACATCGCCGTCATGTTCTGCGAAGAGGGCGTGGCCGGAGCGCATCAGGACCCGCAGTACAACGTCATTTACCGCAATATCAACATGATCCGTTCCTTTGTCGACGCCTGCGAGAGCAAGCGGATCATGGCATACGGCGGCATTTTGCAGATCGACGGGGCGCACAACGCCAACGCCACCGCGCGCGAAGCGTGGAAGGTCATGCCCGAACTGATGGTTCAGCATGCCATTAACGCCAGCTTTTCGAGCGCAGTGGGCATCAAAAAAGAGAACATCGCCCTGTCGACCGTCCCGCCCACGGCGCCCCCGGCGCCCTGCCTGCACATCGACCTGCCCTATGCCGTGGCGCTGCGCGAGCTTTTTTCCGAGTACAAGATGCGCGCGCAGATGAACACGAAGTATATGGAAAGCTCGACGCGCGAAGCGACGGTCACCCATGTGCTCAATCTGCTGGTCAGCAAGCTGACGCGGGCTGACATCCAGTCGACCATCACGCCCGACGAAGGCCGCAACGTGCCGTGGCACATCTACAACGTCGAAGCGTGCGACACGGCCAAGCAGGTCATCGCCGGCATGGACGGGCTGATGGAAATGGTCGAGCTGAAAAAAGACGGGTATCTGCGTGAAAAGGCCCGCGAGCTCAAAGAGCGCGCCGTGCTCTTTATGGAAGAAATGCTTGAAGCGGGCGGGTATTTCGCCGCGGTCGAGCAGGGATTTTTCGTCGACAGCGGCTGCTACCCCGAGCGCAACGGCGACGGCATTGCCCGCGAAATTGCGGGCGGCGTCGGCGCGGGCACGGTGTTCAAGCGCGCCGAAGACTATATGGCCCCCGTCACGGCGCACTACGGCTACAACAACGTCGCCCAGTACGATGAAAAGGCGGTGGACAATCCGTCCAGCCTGATCGGCGGCTGTACTTTTGAGTGCCCGGAAAAGATCATCTATATCGACGAGCTCGACGAGGAAGACAACGTCAATGCCCGCCTCGAAGAAAAGCGCGAGTTTTTAAGCGGAAAAAAAGTCATGCCGGAAATGGAATGGCGGGCCGACGGCATCGTTGTTCTGACCATGTTCCTGCCCCTGGAGCGCCGCGCCGCCGAAGCGGCTGCGCTGGCCATCGCCCAAAGGCTCAACCTCGTCGAGTGCGAAGTGATTCACCGCGAGATCATGCAGCAGGCTGAAGGCACCCGCGTCGAGGTGCGCGGCAAGGTCCCCTTTGCCATCGACGCCGACAGCCTGGTCATCCCGCCCGAGCCCGAAGTCATGAGCGACGACGAGATCCGCGCCGAAATCGAGGCGCATCCGCTGACCGTCGTCTGCGGCACGGTCGGCGAGGACGAACACTCGGTCGGCCTGCGCGAGATCATTGACATCAAGCACGGCGGCATTGAAAAATACGGCATCAAGGTGCATTACCTGGGCACCTCCGTGCCGGTGGAAAAGCTGCTGCAGGCCGCCGTCGAGACCAACGCCGAAGTCGTCATGGCGTCGGTCATCATCAGCCACGACGACATCCACTACAAAAACATCGCCGCCATCGACAAGCTGGCCCGTGAAATGGGCATCCGCGACAAGATCATCTTTATCGCGGGCGGAACCCAAGTCACGCCCGAGCTGGCCGTTAAGGCGGGCGCCGACGCCGGTTTTGGCCGCGGGTCCAAGGGGATTCATAACGCGACCTTTATCGTCAAGGAGCGCCGCCGCCGCAGAGGAGAGGAGTCGTAAGGGAAAAGGGCGGCCTGCCGAATGCGGCGGGCCGCCCGCATATCCCCCACGCTAAAGGAGGATTTTGATGAAGGCAGATCTGCTCGTGGCCGAAATCGGCTCGACGACAACGGTCGTCAACGCGTTCAGCCTCAGCCCGCCGCGGTTCCTCGGGCAGGGGCAGGCGCCGACCACCGTGCTTGAAGGCGACGTGCGCATCGGGCTGCAGCAGGCGCGGCAGGACCTGGCCCGCAGACTGAACGCCGATCGCGTCGACTGCGGCGAAATGCTGGCCACTTCGTCGGCGGCCGGCGGGCTGCGTATGACGGTGCACGGCCTGATTTACGACATGACGGTCAAGGCGGCGCGCGAAGCGGCGCTGGGCGCGGGCGGAATTATCAAAATGACGACGGCCGGCAAGCTGCGCCGCAGCGACATCGAGCGCATCCGCGAACAGTCGCCCAACCTGATCCTCATCGCCGGAGGCACCGATTACGGCGAGCGCGATACGGCGGTGCACAACGCCGAGCTGATCGCCGCAGCCGGCCTGAACGTGCCGGTGATTTACGCCGGAAACGTCGAAAACCAGCGCGAGATGGAATTGATCTTCGGCGAAGCAGGGCAAAAGGTCTATATTACCGAAAACGTCTACCCTAAGCTGGATCAGCTCAATATCGAGCCGACCCGCCGCATCATCCACAGGGTTTTCGAACAGCATATCACGTCGGCCCCGGGAATGGAGCATGTGCGCGACATGGTCGGCGGGAGCATCATCCCCACGCCGGGCGCCGTCATGGAATGCGCCATGCTGCTGTACGGCGAAATCGGCGACGTCGCCGTTTTGGATGTCGGCGGCGCGACGACCGACGTTCACTCGGTCACTGAGGGCAGCGAAGAAATCGCCAGCATCCTCATCGCCCCCGAGCCGTTTGCCAAGCGCACCGTCGAAGGGGATCTGGGGTGCTTTGTCAATGCGCGCAACGTCGTCGGCATGCTGGGAAAAGAAGCGCTGGAGCGCGAACTGTCGCTCGATGTCGACCAGGTGCTTGCAGGGTACCGAGCCATTCCCAAAACGCCCGAAGAGCTTCGCCTGGTCACCCGCATCGCCGGCGCGGCAGCCGAAACAGCGCTGACCCGGCACTGCGGGCAGTTGCGGTACATGTATACGCCCCACGGCCGCAAGACCTATGCCGAGGGCAAGGATCTGACCCGCGTCAAAACGCTGGTCGCCACCGGCGGCGCGCTCACCCGACTGCCGCAGCGGCAGTTACTGATGGAAAACCTGCGCGATTTGAACCGCACGGGCACCATGCTCATGCCCAAGCCGGGGAAAATGGGAATCCTGTACGACCGGCATTATATCATGGCGTCGCTCGGCGTCATGTGCAAAAAATACCCCCGCGAAGCGGCTGCGCTTTTGCGTGACAGCCTGGGGATTTAAAATGTACAAAAAATTTTTTTGACGTTCACAGTTTGGCCATATGCCTCCCGTATAATAAGCCCATCCTCTCCAACGCGGTTGGGCAGCGCTCCGGCAGCCGCCGGGGCAGAATGGGCCGGTATGGGGCCGCCCAGTCCGATGAGTTCAAGATAGAAAACGATTGAGAGCCGCGCTTTGCGGCGTGCATAAGGAAATGCTGAAAATCCTTTGGGCGGCAGGGGAAACCCCTGCCGCCCAAAGCTGTTTTCCGGCAAGCGGCAAAAAAACCGGGCGGCAAAGAAACAAACGCCGGGTTCGCGGCGTCTAAAAAAATTGACAGGGCGTTCACACATTCCCCGTGCAGAACGGCTATAATAAAAAACCGCGCGGACGGGCGGATCGGCGCCCGGCGCGTCCCTGAGAAAGGAGGAGCGCCCATGAACGGTTCTGACGGCAGGCGGCCCGGACGGCGTGAAGCGGACAGGCGGGATTTTTCCGCGCCGCCGGTCGAGCGCCCCGAGGCGATTGACGAGTTTATTTATGAAGTAAGGCGCGCGGCGCTGCAAAACGAGCAGACGCATCCGCACCAGGGCGGCCCGCAGCCCGGCGGGCAGCAGGCGCGGCCGCAAAGCGCCGGGAAGACGGCGCCGGCGGCAAGGGAGTTCACTGCGCCGGCGGAAGAACCGGCCCGCGGCACAGGGCGGGGCGGCGCCCACCTGGCGCAGGCCGGCCGGCGATCCGCCGTACGGCCGGGCAGGGCAAAGCCGGCCGCGGAATACGCAGCCCGCCCCGCAGGGCAGGGAAAAAAGAAAAAGCGGCGCGCCCGCACGCTGGCCATGGCGGCCCTGCTGCTGGCGGGCCTGTACTGCATCGCAGTTTTTTCCGATATTCCGTTTATCAAAAAATGGCGCGACATCTATATTGAAACGGCGATGGGAACCATGACCCATCAGTGGCTGGCCACTGCGTTTATCCCCGGGTTTGTCATCGACGAGGTCATGGGCACGCGCAGCGACATCGAAACGGATCAGAATTCCATCGAGACCGACTGGAACGTCGGGTCGCTGTCGGGGGCGGACAAAAAAATCAAGTGGCGCGATCTGGAAAAAAACTTTTTCAAATTGTATCCTGAAATTGATGAAGACAGCTTTTACGCTTATCTGGACGCACACAGCGGCGAGTCTTTGACCGACGACGGCTACCTGCTCATCGATAAGGCCGGGCTGGATGATGAAAGCACCGGCATTGCCACCGTTTACGGCGACGAAGTGCTGGCCATTGACACGGTCAACGGCATCACCATCGTCAAAGTAACGGGCAGCGAGTATGTCGGACGGCTGGCCATTGTCAAGGATCCGGCGCAGGTCGGGCTTGAACTGTCGGAAAACTTCGGCAGTTCGGGCAGTATCATCGCCAATATTGTGGAGCAGAGCGGCGGCGTGCTGGCCATCAACGGCAGCGGGTTTTACGACCCTGACGGGCACGGCAACGGCGGCACGCCGCACGGGCTGGTCATCCGCGACGGCGAACATTTGTGGGATTGGGTCGGCCAGGGCGGCGACAAGGCCGTCGGCTTTGACTGGAACGACCAGCTCAACATTGAGATTTATGACGGGAATAACGACTTCCGCGATGCAGTCGAGTTCAAGCCCGTGCTGGTGCTTGACGGGGAGAAGGTCATTTCGGGTTCGGCCGGCTGGGGGATGCAGCCGCGGTCGGCCATCGGCCAGACCGGGGACGGGCAGGTGCTTCTGCTCGTCGTCGACGGCCGCCAGCCCGGCTATTCCATCGGCTGCACCATGGGCGATCTCGCCGACATCATGGAACGCTACGGCGCCGAGCAGGCCTGCAACCTGGACGGAGGCTCGTCGAGCATCATGTACTATAACGGCAGAAAAATCACCCGCCCTTCGGCGGGCGACAAACAGAACGGGCGGCGGCTGCCCAACGCGTTTGTCGTCAGCGCACGCTAGGGAAAAACAGACCGGCGTCCAGGGCTTTGGACGCCGGTTTGCTATTGTAACGGAAAGGAAAGTTTGCTATAATGTTTCTGTAAAACGTTTGAAAGAAGGGGATTGGGGTGTCTATCAAGCTCAAGCGCGAAGCCTACGGCCTTGCGATGACGCTCGGCCACCTGTGCTGCGACATCAACAGCGGGGCGTTGCCCGCCGTTTTGCCGTATTTGATGGTGGAAAAAGGAATTTCTTATTCGGCGGCCGCCGGCCTGACGTTTGCCCTGAGCAGCCTGGGGTCGCTGATCCAGCCGGTTTTCGGCAATATGGCCGACAAACATTCGCGTCCGTGGATGATGAGCGTCGGCATTATCCTGGCCGGCTGCGGCGTGTCGATGCTCGGCTTTTTGGACAGCTACTGGACTATGTTTTTGGCCGTCATGCTGACCGGAATCGGCGGCGCGCTCTTCCACCCCGACGGCGGGCGCATGGCCAATTACGTCGCGGGCGAGAAAAAGGGCCGCGGCTTGAGCAACTTTTCGGTCGGCGGCAACCTGGGCGGCGCCATCGGCCCCATGCTGGTTGTATTCGGCATCACGACCTTTGGTATGCACGGCACAGCTATCCTGGCTATCCCGTCGGTGCTGATGGGCGTGTTTTTGCTGATGCAGAGCCGTGAACTGGCCGCCTTTGCGCAGGAAGGCAGCAACGCGACCAAAGTCGCCATGAAAGCGGGACAGAAAGACGACTGGCGTTCGTTCTTCAAGCTGACCGGCGTCGTCTTTTTGCGCTCGACGCTGTCCATGGGCATGACAACCTTTATCCCGCTGTTCTGGCTCAATATCCTCATGCAGACCGAAAGCGTTTCGAGCACGACGACGACCATCATTTCGATCGCCGGCTCTGTCGCCACCCTGATCGGCGGACGCCTGGCGGACCGCTTTGGCTTTAACCGCGTCATCCGCACGGGACTGGTCTGTGTCATCCCCTGCCTGCTCGTCGTCATCCTTTCGCGCTCGGTCGTTTTGTCGACCATCATGCTGATTCCCACGGCCATGACGCTGTACCTGGCGTTCAGCCCGTCGGTCGCGCTGGGGCAGAAGCTGGTGCCCAACCACATCGGCCTGGCGTCCGGCATTACCATGGGCCTGGCGTCCAGCTTCGGCGGCGTTGTCTCGCCCGTGCTGGGTGCGGTCGGCGACAACGCCGGGCTGCCCATTGTCATGTGGATCCTGCTGGGCGTCGCCGTGCTGGCGTGCGTGGGCTCGTTCTTTGTGCCGGACGCCCCGCCGGCGGTTCAACCGGCGGCGCAGGACGAAGAAGCACATTCCCGCGCAGCATCCTGAAAATGCCATATTGTAAAACGGGGCATCTGACCGATGTCCTGTTTTTTTACTGTAAAAAAGTCCTGGATTTGCCGGACAGTTCTGCAAAATAAATTTACAAAATAAAATACACACGATCCTGGTACACATTTGACATTCTGTAAAAATGTAAAATAACGGCAGGAAAATCCCGGAAATCCATTTTAACAGGCAGGAAAAGTTCATAAAAAATCGTTATTTTTTTATACAATAAAGGTTGATTTTTGGCGGAAAATGGTGTAGCATTAAAACAGTACCAGGAATGTATCGAGGCGCACCCGTCTGCCCGCAATCTGCTTGCCGGGCGGACGGGGGTATTTTTGGTTTTTTAAATATAAATGCACAAATTATGGAAAGAATTCAGGAATTCACCTTGAAAAAACTTGAAAAAATGTGAAATTTTGCGGTTTTGCTGAAGAAAACCCAAAGATGAGGAAAACGCAAAACGGATCGGCCTGTAAAAGGCGGCCGTCCGCGCCGGAAGGAGAGCGCAATGGAACTGTTAGGGCATAATTCCCTGCTGATGCTGGAAAAGTCCATGGACTTTTTATGGGCCAAGCAGACGGCAATTTTGGACAATATTTCAAATGCCGAAACGCCTAACTATAAGACCAAGGTCGTTACGTTTGAAGAAAACCTGCGGGAAAAGCTCGAAGAAGCGCAGCAGTCGCGCACGCCGC